>URQL01000153.1 GCA_900550005.1 uncultured Erysipelotrichaceae bacterium | reverse complement strand
GGTTTTAAGCAAACACTCCATACTGTATGCATTATGGGCAAAATCGATATAAACTTTAACACCAGGATACGTTTTAACATATTCAAAGCGTCCTTCAATTTTAACTTTGGCTAAGGATTTTACAATTTCTTCTTTAGGAATATTTAAATAATCAGCTACTTTTATACTACAAAGTGCATTACAAATATTAAATTTCCCGGGAAATGGGATAAAATACAACTTATTTTGATAAATAAATTGCATCCCTAACTTTTCTTTTTGAACATATTCAATAGCTTGTATTTCATTTAAAGAATAAGGGATCATCTTAGTTTTTACATTGGTTTTCATATAAGAAGCATAAGGGTCATTTTGATTATAAAAACATATTTTTGCCTGTTTAATAATTCCTTTTTTGCATTGTTTATAGTCTTCAAAATCTTCATGTTCTAAAGAACTGATATGATCAGGATAAAGATTTGTATAAACAAGAAGATCAAAAGTTAAATAGGCAATACGATTGAATTTATATGCAAGGGAACTCACTTCCATTAAAACAATTTGCACCTTATTTTTCACCATTTCATTTAAATAATAATGAATTTCATAAGATTCGGGTGTGGTATTTTTTAAAAGAAGATGTTGATTTTGATAATAGACTCCGTTTGTACCAATAAGTCCGACATTCAATCCGTGATCTTCTAAAATTTGTTTTAACATAAAGCTGGATGTGGTTTTTCCTTTCGTTCCTGTAAAACCAATAAGGAGCACTTTGTTACTTGGACTATGAAAATAATTCATTGAAATTTTTGCTAGAGCATTGCGTGAATTGGTTACTTCAATATACGTGATGTCTTTTTGCCAATCAGTCATTGTTTGTTCACTAACAATGACTGTTGCCCCTTTTAAAATGGCCTCATTTACAAAATCTTTACCATCATATTTACTTCCTACTAAACAAACAAAAAGAGATTGACTGGTTACGTTCTTTGAATTATACGCAATACTTTCAATCTCTCTATTTCTTTTACCATAGATTTTTTTAACTTTAAGACCTTTTAACAAGTCTTTTAATTGCACAGATCTCACTCTCCATTTTCTTGATCTTTTTGAGGTAAGATAACGACTGTTTCTCCATCTTTTGTAAATACATAATTTTCTCTTGCATAACGTGTGACATAGTCATCATTATTCAACAAGTTAAGTTCCTGTTCTAGATCTGCTTTTTGTTTTTCGAGTTCTTCTTTTTGTGCAGTGACCGCACTCATTTTTTCATTTTGTTTAGAAATAACAGAATAAGAACGAATACTAAATTGGATGATCAAACCAAAAGCAACAGCAAGCATAAGCAGTCCACGTACTTTTGAATAATCAACTTTTCTTTTTTTGCTTTGTTTTTTCATGGTTCAATCCCTCCTTTACTACTTTAAATATAGCACAAATTTTGTTAAAAATGAAGCGAATCGGTCGAAAAAAATACTCTAAGATTTCCATTCCTTTTTCAAAATAATGTAAACAAAAAACAGCCAAATATCTTTCATAACAAAAAATTCCTAATATAAAACTCACTAATAAAGAATAACGGATTTGACCATCGTTGATTTTAACTAAAACAAGTAAGTAACTACCAGCATATAAAAACATACTTAGACATTCAATAATATAGCGGATAAGATGCTTTCTAACACAATAGAAAAGACGATTCACTAAACTATCAATAAAAGCATCAAGGACCCCTAAAATAAAAGAAATAAGGAGGCTGATGCTTTGAATAGTTAAACTCACTACTTCAACAATTTTCCTAGCATCTTATCTTTTTGCACCATTTTCTTTTTATTAGCTAAATAGACTAAGGATTCAATGTTTCCTTTGATCCCAACTTCTCCTTTTTCTTGATCATAACGTGCTAAAGTAAGTTCACTACCTTGAATCGTTAAATAGCCTAGTGTCGTTTCAATTAAAAATTCTAAAGAATCAAAACTTTCAATTTTCTTAACCCCTGTAAGTTCAATGCTTTTACGGCTTTTAATACTCACATCATGTACTTGTGCTATATCCATTTTGTTCCTCCTTTCATAATGTATATATGAAAAAAGAAAACAAAATATACAAAAAGAAGCGAATTTTATTTCGCTTCGATCTTTTCTTCTTTAACAATTTCATACAACATATTACTATCATTTTTTAAAACATGTTCTCTTAATTCTAAAACTTTAACCACTAGGCGACGTGTTCCAAATTCAACAGTAATTAAATCTCCTACTTTTAAACGTGTACTTGGTTTAGCCACTTTATCATTTACAAGTACACGTTCACTTTCAGCGATTTCTTTTGATAATGTTCTTCTTTTAATAATACGTGATACTTTTAAAAATTTATCTAATCGCATTTTTATCCCTCATTTTATTCAATTTCGTTGTTTTTTAAACGAATCAAGAATTTTTCAATACGTTCTAAGGCTTCTTTGATTTGTTCTATTGAATAAGCATAAGAAACGCGAATATGTCCTTCACCAGCTGGTCCAAATGCACTTCCTGGTACGCAAGCGACTTTTTGATCTTTTAATAATTTTTCACAGAATTCTTCACTTGTTAAATGGGTAGAAGTAATGCTTGGAAAAATATAAAAAGCACCTTGAGGCATAAAAGTTTCTAAGCCTAAATTATTAAAACCTTTAACAATATAATTTCTTCTAAGCATATAAGACTGACGCATTGTCTCAATTTCATCATCACAATAACGCATCGCTTCAATTGCACCATATTGTGCTGCGGTCGGTGCGGACATGATAACGTATTGATGAATTTTATTCATTTGTTTAATAAACACTTCATTAGCTAAAACATAACCTAAACGCCATCCTGTCATTGCATAGGCTTTAGAATACCCACTAATTAAAATCACTTGATCTTTGATTTCATCAAAAGAAGCAATAGAAGTAAATTTTTGATTATAACTTAATTCTGCATAAATTTCATCTGTAATCACCAATAATTCATGTTTTTTAATAATAGGTACGATCTTTTCATAATCTTCTTTTGTCATAAACCCACCTGTTGGGTTGTTTGGATAATTTAAAAGTAAGATCTTTGTTTTATCCGTAATCGCAGCTTCTAACAATTCAGGTGTAAGTTTAAATTCATTTTCTTTTGTTAAAGTAATTAATTTAGGTGTCGCTCCTGCAAGTTGAACCCCAGGCATATAAGCTACATAACTTGGATCAAGTAAAATAACTTCATCCCCAGGATCAATAAGTGCACGCATAGCAATATCGATAGCCTCACTTCCCCCGACAGTAACAATAACATTTTTTACAGGATCGTAATCAAGATTAAAACGTCTTTTTTGGTATTTACAAATTTCTTGTCTTAATTCTAATAATCCTTGATTTGCTGTATAGAAAGTTCTTCCTTTTTCAATCGAGTAAATCGCAGCTTCACGAATTTTCCATGGAGTTGTGAAATCAGGTTCTCCTACCCCTAAAGAAATAACCCCTTCCATTTGGTTAGCTAAATCAAAAAATTTACGAATACCACTTGGTTTGATTGCTTTCACTTTTGTACTTAAATAATCTTCTAATGGTCTCATGGCGTCATCACCAATCTTTCATTGCTACCTTGTTCATCTTCTTCATAAATCACTCCATTGTTTTTATATTGTTTTAAAACAAAGTAAGTTGATGTTCCTGTAACCGCATCGATCACAGCCAATTTACTGGCAATAAAATTTGCGACATCTTGCATCGTTTTTCCTTTAATAATTACGACAAATTCGTAAGCACCACTAAGTAAATAAACGGAATCCACTTCTGGAAATTTATAAATACTTGCAGCAACGCGATCATAACCGTATTCTCTTTCTGGTGTAGCATTGACTTGAATTAATGCCATCACTTCATTTTTATTTAATTTATCATAATTGATCATCGTATGATAACCACAAATTACTTTATTTTTTTCTAATTCACTCATTGTATTTAAAACATTGTCTTCACTTGCATCAAGTGCCATGGCTAAATCAGTAACCGACATACGAGCATTTTTTTCAAGTAAAGAAAGTAATGCGAGTTCATTCATTGTTATAAAACCCCCTTTAATCATTTAACTATTATATATGTTTTTTTGTATAAAAGCTAGTGAATAATCACTTTTATTTTTATGCAATGTCAACCCTTTCATAAAATAGTTGAAAATTCAACTATTTTTAATTTCTTATTGATTTATACCTTTGCTTGTTATAAAATGCAAATGTAACTTTTTTAAAAGGAGAGGAGAAAAATGAAAAATCCAGTTATGACGATTGAGCTTGATGATCATAAAATGATCCAAATTGAGCTTTATCCTCAATATGCAAACAATACGGTTAGAAGTATGATCGATTTAATTCAAAAAGGAAAACTAAATCATCGCCCTATTCAACGGATTGCTTACGATTTTGTTCTTCAATTTACATACAATGGCTTTAACCATGATCCTGATTGTGAATATATTATTGATGGAGAATTTAAGGTCAATAATCACGCTAATCCTCTAAAATTTAAAAAAGGGATCGTAGGTATGGGTGGTGATGGAAAATCAATTTCATCTGGCTGCGATTTTTTTATTGCATTAACGGATGAAGCTTCATCAAGGTTAGATGATCATTTTTGTGCCTTTGGCAAAGTGATCAAAGGTCTTGATGTCATTGATAAAATCATCCAAGTACCCACTAAGAAAATTGAGTTAAAAGATGCCCCAGGGGTCGACATCAATGAA
>URQL01000152.1 GCA_900550005.1 uncultured Erysipelotrichaceae bacterium | reverse complement strand
AATGATAACCTCCCCATCATACCGTCTGGCTATCTTCCTTATTATATTCAGTCCAAATCCATGCCTGTGTTTTTCTTTTTTTGTTGTCATTTCTTTCACCTCATCCCCATTATAACAAATTTCCAATTAATTCTAAGCGTTTTCTTAAAAATCATGTTACAATGGGTTATGGAGGTGATATTTTTGAATACAATACAATCACAATTACTAACAAAAAATACCTATCGTCAATTATTTGGTAATGAACAAACTTCTTCCAAAGTATTTTTTGACACCATTGCCAAATTAAACAAAGATAAACAACAAGAGATCCTTGTTGATTTGATTGAAGATAATCTTGATGAATTTCTATGCTATTATTCAAGCTATCCTAAAATGGATCAAGAACTTAAACTAACAATCAATACCCTATTACAAAAGAAACTCGATAAAAATGAACAAGAAGTCAACTTATTTCTTCACCATTTTCAACAATTAAATCATCTTATTAAGAAAAAAGAACGCTATCGTCAAGCTATACTTACTAAAGAAAGTCCGATTTCTAAAGAAAACTGTGAAACTCTTTTAGCAAAATACATTATCTATAATGATATTACCCTAGCAAAATATATCAATAATCCGCTTTATGATCAAACCATCAATCATTTGCTAGAACAAGATCAAAGTACCTATCTTTCTACTTTAGATTATGTTCTTTTAAAAGAAGAACAAGATACTAAAAAAGAACAACAACGTAAAACATTAAAAATCATTCAAAAAAGCATAAAAAAATATCATAATCTACTTCAAAACAATCAAAGCAACAAAGATAAATATCAAGCTTGTCTTACCTTAAAGCAACAATTGATTACAAAATTGTCTGCTATCGATCTTTCTTTTGATTTAGATACACTCGAATTAATTCAAGATATGGATCAAACTTTAAATGATTTAAAAGATCAATTAGAAGAAACCCCCATAGTTAAACCGGATTTCATTTCCAAAAAAGAGATCGAATTCGTGTATCAATTTTGTTTAAACCACCAACTCTCTTATGACCAAGAAGCCATTACCTCTATTTTAGAAGAAAATCTTGATTTTCCACACTACATTAGACATTATCAAGAAGCCTCTAAAATAGAATCCATTGAACAAAAACTTAATCGTCTACAAGAAGTCAAAGCAGATACTCTGGAAGCAAATAATAAGGACCATCCCATCTTACAAAAAATCATTTACTTGATTGATCAAGAAATCGATCAAGAACTTTCAAATATTTTTCTAGCTCTTAATGAAGATATTAAACGCATTTTAGATTTTGCATTAGAAAACAAAATTGAACTTACGCCTGTAGAAATTGAAATGATCATTGAACATTATCCTGATACACCTCATTATTTTAGCCGTTATGAAACAATTCTAAATGAATCCGACGTATCAACTCGCACGAATGATTTATCCACATTGAAACAAGATATGCTCACACTCCCTGCTTCACTCTCTATTATTCAAAAACTTATCCACATCATTGATGAACAAATCCAATTACATCAAGTAAACAAAGAAGAAACACCACTTTCTCAAACTATTATTCAGATTGGTAATTATTCGATTATTAAAGAAACAAAAGAAGACTATTCAATATCTAGCGATGATTTCATTCCTTTATTAAAAAATTATTCTTTACAAGACCAACCTTTACTAAGAAAACTTATTTTTAGTATTGGTTACGATAAAGTCTATGCTTATCTAACAAAGCATCCCCAAATCACAGTACACGAATTAAATGAAATTATTCAAACCGATCGTAAGCTACGCTTATATTATCATGACATTTTAGAAGATATTGAAATGTATTTTCGTTCCACTTTCAGTTACTATATTACTAATAAATACGATCAAAAATATCAAAAAGAAAATAAACAAGGTTATTTTTACCATCGTGGATATCTTAAAAAAGCAATATTTAGTGATAGTAAAGAACATTATCAACTCATTGGACAACTTAATGAACGAATTGATAGTGAAGTTAAATTAAATAACTTACAAGTTAAACAAGAATTTAATAAATCTCATTATTCTGTAAGTTTTACTACAGCCTGTGGAATTATGCCTTTTGGCTGGATATTAAATTTATTTCAAATTCTCAATTACTATGATAAAGCAGCTTATTTGATGCAGTTTTATCGAGGAATATCAAATCAAACCTTTTATTCTTGGATGTCAAGTATTAATAATTTAAGAAATCTATGTGCCCATTATCAAAGCTTTTATCGTTTATCTTCTTTAAAAGATTTACGTTCAATTATGACAAAAGACATTGATCAAAATCGTTTTGATCAAATTATTCCTTCATCTTCTCTTTTCTATTACACCATTATTATGGCAAGAATAGAACCAAATCAAGCAAATATCGAAGATTTTATTGATAATCTTGTGATTTTATTTCGACATACAGGACGTACTAACCCAACCTTCTCTTTAGCGACAGATTACTCTTTTCCACCAAACTGGAATTCAATTTTAGAACAAGAAAAATGCCGATTTATTGGTTCAAAATTGGATAATAAAAACATCTAGCCATTTGACTAGATGTTTTTTTATGGATGATTAACCTAAGTTATTGATCATAGCGATATAAGAATCTGCAACTAAGCTAGCTCCACCAACTAAAGCACCATCAATATCAGGTTGTTCTAATAATGATTTGATACCTTCAGGTTTTACAGATCCACCGTATTGAATACGTACAGCTTCGCTTGCTTCTTCACCAAATAATTTTTTGATTTCATCACGAATGATTGCACAAACGTTTTGAGCGATTTCATTAGTAGCTGTTTTACCAGTACCAATTGCCCAAACAGGTTCATAAGCAATAACGATTTTTTTAACACAGTTAGGACAAACATCTTTTAATGCAGCAGCTGTTTGAGTTCTAACTACGTTTTCAGTTTCATTAGCTTCAAATTGTTCTAAAGTTTCACCAACACAAATAATTGGAGTGAATCCATTTTTTAAAGCTTGTAAAGTTTTAGCGTTAACTGTTTCATCAGTTTCCCCAAAATATTGTCTTCTTTCAGAGTGACCTAAGATAACCCATTCAACTCCGATTTCTTTTAACATTTCAGCACTAACTTCACCAGTATAAGCTCCGCTATCTTTAAAGTGCATATTTTCAGCAGCAATGTTTAAGTTGCTTGCTAATTCTTTTGCTTTAGCTAATGCTAAGTAAGGAACACCAATTCCCCAATCAGCATTGTCTTTTACTTCTTTATCAACTGCATTAATGAATTCAACAGTTTCAGCAATTGTTTTATTCATTTTCCAGTTTCCAAAAATGATAGGTTTTCTCATTTTAATTTAATCTCCTTATGAATTATTTATCATCAATTGCAGCAATACCAGGTAATACTTTACCTTCCATGTATTCTAATGAAGCTCCTCCACCTGTTGAGATGTGAGATACTTTATCAGCATATCCAAGTTTCATAACAGCAGCAGCTGAATCTCCACCACCGATGATTGTGTTGCAATCTGGTAAGTTTGCTAAAATTTCGCATAAGTCAATTGTTCCTTTAGCGAAGTTATCCATTTCGAATACACCCATAGGTCCGTTCCAGATAACTGTTTTAGCACCTTCTAATTCTTTTTTGAATAATTCAATAGATTTAGGACCAATATCTAATCCCATGTATCCTTCAGGTACATCTTCACCACAAGTGATAATATCACCTTCGTTAGCGAATTCTGTATTACATACTGAATCTACTGGTAAAATTAATTTTCCATTAGCTTTTTCTAAGAATGATTTAGCTAATTCAATTTTATCTTCTTCAACTAAAGACTTACCAATTGTATGTCCTTGAGCTGCAGCGAAAGTATAGAACATACCTCCACCAACGATAACTTTATCAGCAACTTTTAATAAGTTTTCGATAACTCCAATTTTATCAGAAACTTTTGCTCCACCTAAAATAGCAACCATTGGTCTAACTGGATCATTAACAGCTTTTCCAATATATGCAATTTCTTTTTCAACTAAGAAACCTGCTGCAGATGGTAAATGAGCTGGAATACCTGCTGTAGAAGCATGTGCTCTATGAACTGAACCAAATGCATCTTCAACAAATACATCACCTAAAGAAGCCCAATATGCTCCAAGTTCTGGATCATTTTTGCTTTCTCCAGCTTCATAACGTGTATTTTGTACTAAAATAACATGTCCGTTATCAGCTTTAGCGATTGCTTCTTCTAATTTAGGTCCACGAGTAGCATCTACGAATTCTACTTCTTGTCCTAATAATTTTGATAATGCTGGAGCAACAACTGCTAGATTATTTTTAGCTTTGTCTTCTTCAGTTTTAACTTTTCCTAAGTGTGAGAATAACACAACTGCTTTAGCACCATTTTCAATTAAATATTTAATTGTTGGTAATGCTTGAACAATACGGTTATCATTTGTGATTTCACCTGTTTTTTTATCTCTTGGTACGTTGAAATCAACACGAACTAAAACTTTTTTTCCTTTTACATCAATATCTTTAATTGTTTTTTTATCCATTGTTAAATCCCTCCACGCGAAAATTATACCAAAATTAGCTTGTGATGTAAATTTATTTTGATACTTTTCATAAGATATATTAGAAAATTTTCACAAGAAAGGAGGAATTGAGATGAATTATTTTCGTTTTGATTTATACTGTGACTTTTCTATTTTACCTACCTTAATTAAAAACAAAGCATTACTGATTGATTTACGTCCTGCTTACTTATTT
>URQL01000151.1 GCA_900550005.1 uncultured Erysipelotrichaceae bacterium | reverse complement strand
TATTGGAATTGTTCAACAAGATGTTTATTTATTTGCTGGAACGATCATGGATAATATTCGTTATGGTCGACTAGATGCAAGCGATGAAGAAATTATTGAAGCTGCTAAAAAAGCAAATGCACACGAATTTATCATGTCTTTACCAGAAGGGTATCAAACAGATTGTGGACAACGAGGAGTCAAACTTTCAGGAGGACAAAAACAACGTTTATCCATTGCTCGTGTCTTTTTAAAAAATCCACCTATTTTAATTTTTGATGAAGCAACTAGTGCACTTGATAATGAAAGTGAAAGAGTAGTTCAAGAATCACTTGAATCTCTTGCGAAAAACAGAACAACATTTGTCATTGCCCATCGTTTATCTACGATCAAAAATGCTAAAAGAATCATTGTTCTTAGTGATGAAGGGATTGTAGAACAAGGAAATCATGAGGAACTACTTAAAAAAGAAGGTACATATGCTAAATTATATAAAATGCAATTTAGAGATTAGGAGAATATATGAAAAGATTATTTTTTGATTTAGATGGAACCATTACGGATCCAGCTTTAGGAATTACTAATTCCGTTAAATACGCTTTAGCTTATTATGGTATTGAAGAAAAAGCAGAAAACTTATTACGTTTTATCGGTCCACCACTAAGTGATTCATTTGAACAATTTTATGGATTTTCCCATGAACAAGTAATAGAAGCTATTGCTAAATATCGAGAATATTTTAGTACTAAAGGTTTATTTGAAAATAAAGTTTACCCTGGTATGGAAGCCTTTTTGCAAGATTTAAAAAGTCAAGGGTTTAAACTTTATATTGCAACAAGCAAACCTGAAGTTTTCGCTAAAAAGATCATTGAATACTTTAACCTAAGTTCTTATTTTGATGAAATTTTTGGTGCAAGCTATGATGAATCACGTAACAAAAAAGCAGATGTTATTGCCTATGGACTAGAAAAACTTCATATTGCAAGTGATGAAGTTTTAATGATTGGCGATCGTTTACACGATATTGATGGAGCTCATGCACATCAAATCAAGGCTATTGGTGTTTTATATGGTTATGGTTCTTTAGAAGAAATGAAAGAACATCAAGCTGATTTTATTGTTGAAAATTTAGAACAATTAAAACAAATCATTGAACAAAATAAATAACTTGAAAGCGGTTTAAAATTTTGTTATAATGAAAATAACAAAAAAAGGGGGAAAAGAAGATGATTCGTATTTTACTTGCTTGTGCTGGAGGAATGTCAACAAGTTTACTTATGACAAAAATGCAAGAAGAAGCAGATAAAAGAGGTATTGAAATCAGTGTAGAAGCACACAGTGAAAAGAGCATTGAAAATTATTTAGGAAAATTTGATGTATTATTATTAGGACCACAAGTACGTTATGTTTTACCTAAAGTTAAAAAATTACTTGATGGAAAATACCCAGTAGAAGTTATCGATATGCGTGACTATGGAACGATGAATGGACCTAAAGTACTCGATACAGCTTTAAAAATTTATGATGAATTTTATAAATAAAGGTAAGGAATCACTCTAATTATTTATTAGGGTGTTTTTTTTATTTAATTATTGAAAACGGTTACTTAACTTGCTATAATTGAAGTAACAAAGGGAGGTATGAATTATGGTTCGTATTTTATTAGCATGTGCTGCAGGGATGTCAACAAGTTTGCTTGTAACACGAATGCAAGAAGAAGCAGATAAACGTGGAATCGATGTTAGTATCGATGCACAAAGTGAAAAAAATATTGATAATTTTATTGGACAATTTGATGTATTATTATTAGGGCCACAAGTACGTTATGTTTTACCTAAAGTTAAAAAAATGCTTGATGGAAAATACCCAGTAGATGTCATCAACATGCAAGATTATGGTATGATGAATGGTGCAAAGGTGTTAGATACAGCCTTAAAAATGTATGATGAATTTTATAATAAATAGTGAAAACTTGATTTCTTAGGAAATCAAGTTTTTTTATCCAAGTAATAGATCAAACCACATCATAATCACAAATCCAACTATAAAAGCATAACTTGCTAAAGATTGATTTTCTTGCTTTGCTTCAGGGATCAATTCTTCAATGACAACATAAATCATAGCACCTGCACTAAAAGACAGAGCATAAGGTAAAATTGTATCAAAAAAGGATAAGGCAAAATAGCCAAGTAATGCGGCAGGAATTTCAATTAATGCAGAAGCTTGTCCATACATGAAAGATTTAAAACGATTTTTTCCTGTTTGATACATAGGTAAAGAAACGGCGAGCCCTTCTGGAAAGTTTTGAATACCGATTCCAATAGAAAGTAAACAAGCACTTTGCAACACATTTTCTAAAGGACTTGCAAAGGCGATACCCACGGCTAAACCTTCTGGAAAATTGTGAATGGTCATTACTAAAAATAGTAATAATGCTTTTGAACAAAATTGATTATTAAGTGAAAGTAAATGGTGAATCAATTTAACAAAAATAGCTCCTAATAGAAAACTTATAGGTAAAAAGAAAAGAAGAAGCGTTTGCTGTTGAAGTAATTCAATGGCAGGTAAAAGCAAGGAAAAAAAGGTAGCACCAATCATTAATCCTGATGAACTTCCTAATGCGATTTCTTTTAATCTTTTAGGTTCCTTTTTAAAAAAGAAGATACAACTTGCTCCTAAAAAAGTCATGAACCAATTGATAGTCGAAAATAGTAACACATAAAAAGCGATAATAAAAACCTCCTTTCTTATTATTACTATATGTAACAATAAGGAAAGAGGTTATTCCTTAATTAATCATTGTATTCAAGTAAAATTAAAACAGCACGTTTTGTTAAAGTATCTTTTTTGCGATCATAAGAAGGTAAAACTGTATAACTTACTTCATCACGACGTTCTACTTCTTCATCGTAGATGTAATCAGCTTGTCTAAAGAAAATTGAAGTATCTTGTGGTGTACGAATGTTACCTAATAACTTTTCTTGATTGTAGTAAGTTACTTTACCTTGTTCACGTTCAACTAATTTATCTAAATGATTTGTTAATTCTTCCATCATACGATCATAAATGATTCCACTATCTTCATTAGGATGAGGGTCGTTATCGATTTGTGTACGTGTACCTTCTTCAATTTCTACTTTTTGAATGAAAAGTGTTACTAAATCACTTAAAGTAGTATAGTTTGCTTTTGTTGAAGCATCAAGTAAGTGTTGGAATAATTCTTTTTTAGATGTATCATAACCACTTTGGTATAAATCATATAATAAATAGGCATTAGCAAGATGATCTTCATTTTTAGATGCGTAAATTTTATAAAGTGTTTCATATAAATTAACATTACGCATTTGTCCTTGTAAAGCGAATAAATCTCTTTGACCATTATCATAATCTTCTAAAGCAATAGAGCTTAATGCACGCATGTATTGGATGTTTTGAAGATTACGACGATGAAATTTATGAATTGAGGCTAAGGCATTATTAGCATAAGTAATGCATTCTTTATAACGTTTTTGTTCATAAAGTACTTTAACCATTTGACGATACCATCTTTCTAAAGGTGATTCGTTTTCAATTTTCCCATCACGAGAAAATAAAGGCTCATTTGATAATAACTTCGGATCAAGTAAACGAAGTTTTTCTTCATAATCTTTATAATCAATTTCATCTTTTGATGTAATGTAGCGGATCATACGATAGACCGTTGCTTCATAAGGTGAATATTTTTCTTGTTTACACATGTTTAAAATATCTTTAGCAAAACTAAAGAATAGGAATTCATTTTCTTTAATTTCTTCAGGTTGTTTGTTTATATATTTATTATATAATGCATAGCCATATTGATTAATATATCCTTTTAAATGAGGACACATAGAATAGAAAGTACTTCCTACTTCAATTGCTTCATCTAAGTCACCACTTTGTTTTAATGTTTTAACATAATCTGTTGCTTCATAATCATTAAAAGATGTTACATCTTCATTAAATTTTTTTTTGTATCCACTAATATCTTCTTTGCTCATATTTTGTCCCTCCTAATTTTATATTATAGCACTGTTTTGATTAAAAATAAATTGATGAATGAAACAATAAAAAAAGAACATACTTTTTTTGTGAGAAATTTTCCAAGTTTTTGCGAATAATAGAATAGTGGGTAAAAAAGAAAGGAGTCAAAATATGAGTATTAATGAAAATTTATATGAAATAAGCAAGTCTTTACATCATATTCAAGAAACAGGGATTTATGATGTGGATAAGTATTGTTGTTCTTTACTCCATTTAACAAATCAGTTGGAATATTTTTATTGTAATCTTGTTGCTAAAGGTTCAGGTGATTGCGACAATACATATTATCGTTTACATGATCGACCAAAGGAACATCAAATGGCTTATTTTAATATTGGTCGAGGTTTTCCAAAAGAATTAATGGATGGTCATTGGTGTTATATTTTAAAAGATTTAGGTTACAAAGTTCTAGTTATTCCTTGTACATCTATAAAAAAAGATTCTAAACCATGCCATCCTTTATTTGAAATGGATATCGACATTGATTATTGTGGTAAGAAATTGAAAAGTCGTTTACAGCTAAGTGATATTCGTTCTATTGATATGCAAAGACTTGATTTACGTAAGCCATTTTGTCAGGTATTAAGTGATCAAAAAAAGATTAAACAATTTGTGCTGTGGTGAAGCCCCATCTCCACCTGAATATCCACGTCGGTAACTGCTACAGGAAAAAGACATAATAAAAACTATTATCTGAATTCAGATTAAATGTGATTTGAAATAATG
>URQL01000150.1 GCA_900550005.1 uncultured Erysipelotrichaceae bacterium | reverse complement strand
ACCATGCAATCCATTGTTCTCTTAATCTAAAGAAAATAAATAAACCATTTGCTACCCCTACTGCTGACGCACAAGCATCAATGTAAATAATAGCAGTTTCTAAAGATTTATTGTTGTAAAAATCTGTTTTAATATCTAATCCACTTAAAAAGTATCCTACAACAACTGTCCAAATAACAATTCCTAAAATAACAAGAACTTCTTGATATCCTTTTAGTTTTCTTACTTCAGTAAGTTCATCTTCTTGATCGTCTTTATGTTTTGACCAGTTAATATAACTAATAATATCAATTGGTAACCAGAAGAATAAGGTTGTTACCATTGTCGCAAAACGATACATCAAGACGATACACATTACGATTTCTGCAATTTCAACAAGTACAGAAATTAAGAAATTATAACGTGATTGTTTTGAAATCAACAACTCACAAAGGATATTTAAGAATGTATCAAGTAAATAAAGCAACATAATAACGATTCCATTTACCCCATTTGCACTTTCTTCTGGGAAAAGTACAGATACAACAGTCGCTAAAACCATGATCGTCATGAACCATGATTTTTCATAAGTTGTAAATTGTTTTGAAAATAGCATCATGATCGCTAAAGATAAAAATAGAATAAATGAAGCCGTTGCGGTATTAAAGATAGGCATAGACTCTTCTGCCATAAGTTGTGTATAAGCATATTGTGCTTCATCTTGTGTAACTTGTTGATGATCAAAATAAAGCATTGTTCCATTTTCTGTTTCATATTCATAAGCAGTAATGGTATTTTGATCTAAATTTTCATATTCTTCATAAGAATAAGATACGATCATTGACTTATCTCCGTTACGATAAGTTACATCACATACCGTATTGTCTTCGTCATAATCTTCTTCTTGTTCATCTCGAGTCATTTCAATACTGTCTTTATATTGAATTTGACCAACTTGAGAATGGATCTCTTTAAGACCAAGACCAATAGAAACGATTGAGCCAATAACTAATAAAACTAAGATCACCATTTCTACTACTCTTAGTTTTTTATTAGGTTCAATGTTTGACTTAAAAAAATTAATCATACTACAAATTTCTCCCCTATATAAAAATTAATAAAACATTTAAAAAATGCAAGTTCTATTATAATCAATTTTTCGCCATTTATCTACTATAAATTGTAAAAAATACAATTTATTGAATAATTAAACCCATTAAATCAACATAGATTTTTCTAGGTACTGCTTCTTTAAATCGCAAATTATCTGGATTTAAAAAAATTTCCCATGTTATCACTACTTCTCTATCTCCATTTTAACATTAATTCATAACTTAAAATATGTTTGATAAATAAAAAAAGATAAGATTTCTCTTACCTTTGTAAATATTGAGCTAGGTCTGCCTTATTATTTGTATATTCATAAGCTTGATCAGGGGTAATGAATCCTTTTTTAATAATTCTTGATAAATCCATGTTTAATGTATGCATACCTTGGCTTGCACCTGATTGCATCATAGCGGGAATCTGATGTGTTTTTCCTTCACGAATCAAGTTTAAAATTGCATCATTTCCTACAAGAAGCTCGGTAGCAACGATTCTTGATAAACCGCCACCACAAGGGATCAAACATTGAGATACAATTCCTTTTAATGTTCCTGCAAGTTGCACACGCACTTGATTTTGACTGCCTGCTGGGCAAGCATCAATAATACGTTCTACTGTTTGTGCAGCCGAAGTCGTATGTAAGGTTGATAAAACCAAATGTCCCGTTTCAGCTGCTGTCAAAGCGGCAGATATGGTTTCATAATCACGCATTTCGCCTACCAAGATAACATCTGGATCTTCACGTAAAGCACTACGCAAAGCCACTGCAAAATCTTTAACATCTACTCCTACTTCTCTTTGATGGATCAAAGATTGTTTCGACTCATAAGTATATTCAATTGGATCTTCGATTGTAATAATATGACGATCTAAATGTTGATTTAAATATTCAATAATAGCTGCTAAAGTTGTAGATTTACCACTTCCTGTTGGTCCTGTAACTAAAATAAGACCTCTAGGACTTTTAGCTAAATCATATAAAGAAGTCGGCATTTTTAGTTGTTCTAATGAAGGAATAGAAGAATTAAGTAAACGGATCGTAGCACACATCTTTTTTTGTTGTCTAAAAATATTGACTCTTTGACGTTCTCCTTTACTTGTTTCAATGGCAAAGTCAATATCTTCACCTTTGTTAAAGCGTTTTAATTTTTCATCATCAAGTGTACTTTTTAACATATCTACAATTTCTTGATCACTTAAATTAAGATCAGCTTGTACTAATCGTCCATGGATGCGATAACGAATATCCATTCCTTCAGAAATATGGATATCAGATACACTTTTTTGTCTTGCTTGTTCAATAATCGTTTCTATATTCATTTTGATCATCCTATTCATAACTTATTTTATAAAGTTCTTCTGGCGTTGTCACACCTTCTTCAACAAGTGCCAAAGCGCTTTGTTTTAGTGTACGCATATGTTGATGTTCAATAGCGTAGGCTTTGATTTCTTCTACTGAAGCATGGTTTGCAATCATCTTACGAATATCATTATCTACAGATAAGATTTCATGAATCGCAATACGTCCACTGTATCCTGTATGGTTGCATTTAGCACACCCGACTCCACGTTTAACATATTTTAAATTTTTACCTAAGATAAGTCTTTCTTGAGGCGTTGTTTCCATTTCACGAGCACAATCAGGACATACTTTTCTTACTAAACGTTGAGCGACTAAACCAACTACAGAGTTGGCAACTAAATAAGTTTCAACTCCCATATCTTCCAAACGAACAATACTACTTGCAGCATCATTAGTATGAAGAGTACTTAAAACAATATGTCCAGTAATGGCCGCACGAACAGAAGTACTGGCTGTTTCAACATCACGTGTTTCTCCAACCATGATAATGTCTGGATCTTGACGCATCAAAGCTCTTAATCCAACATCAAAAGTTAACCCTGAAACATTATTAACTTGAGATTGGTTAATTCCTTCAATTCTTTTTTCGACTGGGTCTTCAATAGTTGAAATATTAACATGACGCCCTGATAAATATTCTAAAACCATATAAAGCGTTGTTGATTTTCCACTTCCTGTTGGTCCTGTAATATAAATGATTCCATTAGGATGATTTAACATTGGTAAAAATTGTTGATAACTATAATCATCCATTCCAAAATGATCAGCATAATTCATATTGGTTGTTGTTGCCATTAAACGTAACACAGCTTTTTCGCCATATACTGTTGGTAATAAAGAGACACGTAGGTTGATTTGTTCATCATCTGAATTGACTCTAAAATGACCATCTTGTGGTAACCTTTTTTCGGCAATATCCAAATTGGCTTTAATTTTAATACGGGCAATTAAAGGAGAATGAACATTCTTAGGAATCGTTAAATAATCCATGATCACCCCATCAATACGCATACGAACTCTTGTTTCTTTTTCAAAAGGTTCAATATGGATATCACTGGCATTGCTTTTGATTGCTCTTTCGATCAAACTATTTAATAAACGAATGATAGGTGCTTCATCTTGTGAATCATCAATATCTTCAATATCTAATTGTTCAACTTGTAATCTTTCAAAACCATCTTGAGCTTGCATAGCTACACGACGAGCATTGACTTCTGAAAAATAATAAGAGATCGCTTTTTTTAATGGTTCTTCTTCACTAAGTAAGATTTGTAATTCATAACCTGTTTGTTGACGAACTTCTTCAAGGGCAAAATAGTTTAATGGATCATTGGTTACAATTTTTAACACACGATTTTCAATGGCAATAGGTAATAATAAGTTCTTTTCCGCAAAGTCTTTTTTTAATGTTCCTACAGCTTTAATATCCACATTAACTTGCGCAATATCAACGATTTCTAATTGAAGTTTACTGGCAAGAGCATCTAAAACTTGTTTTTCAGTTGCAAAACCAAGTTGTAAGAAGATTTGTCCTAAACGTAGATCACGATGTTCTTTTTGATATTGTAAAGCTTCTTCTACTTGTTTTTCAGTGACATAACCTTTTTCAGTTAATACTTCTCCAATTCTTAAACGAACAGCCATATTTAATTTTCACCCCTGTTTTGAATTTCACCACATGTATAAATCGCTAAAGTACATTTACATATATTACTTGATGTTGCTTTATAATCTGAACTGATTCCTGTTTGTGTAGACATATCAAAGGAACGCATTTGGATTCCTTTGTAATTGTTTGTTAAATCATCAATAAAGTTATAAAGATCACTTTCACTTCCAGATAAAGACAAACTGACTAACGTTGTATTGACATATTGAATTGCAGTTTCATCTGATGAAGTGTCACTTGCTTGTGTATCGCTTTGTTCACTACTATTTGAAGTCCCTGTTGTACCACTTTGATAGACTACTGGTCCTGTTAATGTTGGATCTGAAATTGCTAAAGCAGATGGGAAAAGATTATGTTTTAAAACTATTCCTGTTACTAATTCATCGATTTCTCTATTTTCTAATAAAGAATTATAAGGAACAATGGCTTCTTCTAATTGTTTTTTTTGTTTAACGATTTTTGCTTTTGTTGTATCTAAGTTATTAATACTGTATTCCATCGTTTCTTTTAAAGTGGAAACTTCTGTTTCTTCGTTTTTTAAATCATTACGTTTATCAATTCCAGGAAGGATCACTAAACGAATCGATACTACCGCAATTAAAACACAACTAAGAATTTTTAATGAGGTAATATCTCCTGGTTTTAATTCCATATCGATTT
>URQL01000149.1 GCA_900550005.1 uncultured Erysipelotrichaceae bacterium | reverse complement strand
TAATCTATGGAAAAAATAAAAATAAAAGCATTATTGTTACTGATGTGCTTTTCACTCGTCGCATGTTCAAGTACGAAAACACAAGATAAAATCAAAATCGATGTTTTTGTTTTATCAACTTGTAGTAATTGTCAAGCTTTTGAAAAAATAGCTGTTCCAGCTTTAGAAAAAGAATTTGGTAGTCAGTTAGAATTAACACTTTATGACATTGATGAACCAGAAAATATTACAAAGTATCATGAAGTTGTTAAAAATTTAGAAAATTATGATGATACGTATATTGATCGAGTTCCTTTTATTGTAGTGGATGGTTATTTTGCCCTTTTAGCGTACAATACAGGGGAAGAAACGACATTGATTGAAGATATTCATCATGCATTAAAGGGTGAAAATTTATCTAAAACATTAGAAGAAGGACGTTGGTTGTTTAAGGAGGAATAAATTATGTCAACACCACATAATGAAGCTAAAGTAGGCGAAATCGCAAAAATCGTATTGATGTCAGGAGATCCTTTACGAGCAAAATATATAGCTGATCATTATTTAGAAAATGTTCAACAATTTAATAAAGTACGTAATATGCTTGGTTATACAGGATATTATAAAGGAAAACGTATTTCGGTAATGGGACATGGTATGGGAATGCCATCCATTGCAATTTATGCAACGGAATTATTTCAAGAATATGATGTAGAAATCATTATTCGTATAGGCACTTGTGGAGCAATGCAAAAAGGGATTCACTTGCGAGATTTAATTTTTGTACAAGCAGCTTGTACAGATTCTGCTTTTGCTAAACAATATCATTTAGAGGGTACTTATAGTGCGATATCTAATTACCAATTATTAGAAAATGCAATTTCAAAAGCAAAAGGAAGAAATCTAACTTATCATGTTGGAAATGTTTTATCTTCGGATTATTTTTATAAAGCAGATGGCCAAGATAATTTACATTGGGCCAAAATGGGGTGCTTAGGCGTTGAAATGGAATCTTATGCCTTACTTACGATTGCTGCTTATTATTCAAAAAAAGCATTGGCTTTAATGAGTGTATCGGATTCACTAGTAACGAAAGAAGAAATTAGTGCTAAAGAAAGAGAAGCCACACTCATATCGATGATTGAAGTTGCATTGGAGGTAGCTTATGACCAAATGTAAATTTGCATTTTTTGATTTTGATGATACTTTATTACCCAAAGATTCGATGGGTAGACTAGTGCTTTTTTGTATCAAAAAACATCCTTTAAGTTTTATTTGTTTATTTCCATTGGCTTTTTATAGTATACTTTATGGATTAAAAATTATTGATTTTATTCCTTTAAAAGAAAAACTTTTATTTCCTTTAAAATTTTGTTCAATGCAAGAATTAAATGAATTTTATCAATTGGTTTTGATTCCTCATTATTATTCTAATGTTGTAAAAACATTATTGAATAGAAAAAAAGAGGGTTACTTGATTTGGCTTGTTTCAGCTTCGCCAGAAGTTTATTTACAATTTACAGATTTACCGGTAGATCAAATCATTGGTACAAAAACAGAAATTAGAGCAGGAAAACCAACCAATAAAATAATAAGTAAGAATTGTAAAGGAGAAGAAAAAGTACAACGTATTCAAGCACTATTGAAAGAACAACAATTAGAAATCGACTATGAAAACTCTTGTGGATATTCCGATTCAACAAGTGATTTACCTATGTTGAAATTAGTTAAAAATCGTATTCGTATTTCTAAAAAAGATGGATCGATGTCTCCATTTTAAAACAGGTGGAATTCCACCTGTTATTTTTTATCTAAATCATAGAAAAGAAGCATGATATTGATAATTCCGGAAACACCGACGAGTATATAAATTAAAGTCGTCAAAAAAGTATTAATACCAAAAATGGTTTCTACAAGATTAAAACCAAATAAGCCAATCAGTCCCCAGTTCAAAGCACCAACAATACTTATTACTAGAGAAGTTTTATATAAAGTGTTCATAATTTACCTCCTTATTTCTATTCTTTCCTAGAATTAACAAATTATACAACATAAATGAAATGTTTAATCATATAGTAGATTAGGAGGAATAGCAAATGAAAAAGAAAATAGGAATAAGTCTTTTTTTAGTTATTTGTTTAGGATTCGGATTTTATTATTTTAAAAACAAAAAGGAAAAAATCCCTATTCAAGATGTAATAAATCAATTAAATGATTATTAGAATGCAATATGGAAATGATTCAAAATGATGAATTAAAAACATATAAAATCGATGTTGACTATTTAAAAAAAGATACGGATTTTTTCCGTGTCCAATTATATGATAAGACATTGAATCAATCACAAACGATTATTAAAAATCAAGATGGTGTTTATGTTTATACACCGAGTTTGAATCAAATCTATAAATTTCAAAGCGACTGGCCATTTAACAGTGATAAACCTTATATTTATCAAACATTATTAGGTTATTTTGAACAAAATGATCAAATTATTAAAAATAAAGAAGGTTATCAATTAAGCGGACCTGTAACTTATGTTCATGATGCTTCAATTACAAACCAAGAGATTATACTTGATAAAAATTATTATCCACAAAAAATTGTTTTATATGATGATGATCATATAGAAAAAATAAAAGTAGAAGTAACTTCATTTCAAATTAATTGCGGTAGTGATGAAAGTTTGTATGATATTACCAAACTTTCCAAAGATGCATCTACAGTAAGTAAAGAAGAAACATTTCCAATGCTTCCTTTAGAAATCTTCGGTTCCGCTTTAGCAAAACAAGAAGCGTGTCTAATTGGAGGAGTTGAAACCTACATTTTACAATTTATAGGAGATAAGAATTTTACTTTAGTACAAAGTTTACCAAAGGCGACTCAAGATATCCAAGTGATTGAAACTTCTGCTAATTTAATTGATTTAGTAGGAAGTGTGGCTTTTTATGAAAATCAAGAATTAAAATCATTTTATCCAGGAATGACTTGTTCAATTTATTCGAATGATTTAACTTCACAAGAGATGATTGCAGTTGTAAGTAGCCTGCAAAATGAAGTTTTAAAATAATATTTTGACAATAATCTAAAATTAGTTTATCATAGTCAAGAGGTGTAGAGGATGAATAATAATTATCGAGATACTGTCGCAATCGTTGATTTACGTCGATTAAAACATAATGTACAAACAATTTATAAAATAAGTCAAAAGCCTTTAATGGCGATTATTAAAGCAAATGCTTATGGACATGGAGCAAAGCAAGTTGCTAAAGTTTTAGAAGATTTAGATGAAGTTTCTATGTATGGATTAGCTACGCTAAATGAAGCTTTAGATTTAAGAAAAGAAAATATTAGAAAAGGCATGCTTGTTATTGGACCGACACATTATACAGATGCTTTAATTGCAAGTAAATGGGATATCACACTTACAGGATACAGTTTGGATTATATTAAACAAATTCAAACTTTAAAATTTGAAAAGCCTTTGAAATTACACATCAAATTAGATACGGGAATGAATCGAATAGGTCTTAAAACAAGAGAAGAATTAGACGAAGCAATGGCTTTATTAAGAGAAAATGAAATGATTGAGGTTACAGGTGTTTTCACCCATTTTGGTGGAGCTGAAACAAATGACGGGACTTATCAAAAACAACTAGATACATTTATCGAACTCATTCAAGGGTATTCATTTAAATATATTCATTGTGATAATACTGCAGGGACAATGTATCATCATGATGATGTTACCAATATGGATCGCTTAGGGATTGGAATGTATGGTATCGACCCTAAAGGAATCATTAATCCTGATTTACAACCTGTTATGAGTTTATTTACACGTGTTATGATGGTAAAAGAAATTAAGGCAAAAGAAAAAGTAGGTTATAATTTTACTTATGAAGCAAGTCAAGATGAAAGGATCGCTACTTTACCCATTGGCTATGCTGATGGATTGATTCGTAAAAATCAAGGACGAAAAGTTTGGATCAATGATCATTTTTATCCTATTGTTGGAAGAGTATGTATGGATCAAATTATGGTAGCATGTGATCAAAAGATTAAAGTTCATGATTTAGTTGAAATATTTGGTGATCATATTTCTATTGTTGACATGGCTAATGAACTTGAAACTATTCCTTATGAAATCTTATGTCTACTTTCACCAAGAGTGGAAAGGGCTTATCTAAAATAAAAAATGAATCATTAATTTGATTCATTTTTTTTACATTCAGGACAAGTTCCTGATAAAATCAATTGAATTTGATCAATATCATAATCAATATCTTGGTAAATTTGTTGTTCAAGTGAATTTGTAAATTCAATATCGATGATTTTATGACAGCATTTACAAATATAATGAATATGATTGTGGGTATTCCCATCATAATGACAGGTTCCATCACCTACATCAAGTTTTAAAATATCCCCTTGTTGAGCTAAAAAGTTTAAATTACGATAAACTGTACCTAAAGAAAGCTCAGGGTGTGTTCTTTTTAACGTAGAATAGACTTGATCTGCTGTAGGATGATCTGTACGATGTTGTAATTCAATTAAAATAGCTTCTCTTTGCTTTGAATAACGTGTTGCTTTCATATAAACTCTCCTATCAGTAATAGTTATCAATAACATTTTAACGAAAAAAAATTAAAAAGTCAATTTAAATAAGATAAGTAAAATCATTTGTGATAAAAAAGCATGAATAAAACGAAATTTTAGATAAGGTAAAAAAGAAAAATGATCAAATTGTAGTAATTGAATGAAAATGCTTAAGCCTCCAAAACTAAGATAAAATTCAACAAACAGAAGACGC
>URQL01000148.1 GCA_900550005.1 uncultured Erysipelotrichaceae bacterium | reverse complement strand
CCACCATTATACTCAATGGTTTTTCATTTGTACACATTTTTATAAAATTTTACTCCACTAAAACATATTATTTTTGTCGTTTTCCACAAATTAGCATAAAAAAAACAAGGATCAAATTGGCCCTTGTTCTTAATGAACTATTTTAAAACTTCTTTAAATACTCTTAATACATTTTTATAGAATACTTTTTCAATTTCTTCGTCGCTAAATCCGGCTTCTCGCATTTTATTTTCTAACATTGGTAACATTGAACAATCTTTCATTTCAAGGTTTTGACTAATTCCATCAAAATCACTACCTAAACCAATACAATCAATACCTATTAAATTTTTAATATATTGAATATGTTTTACCATATTATCAACAGTAGACATAAATCCTGTTTTATCAGCTGGTGGTACTTCTAAGAAATCTGCTGCATAATTAATTCCCATAACACAACCTCTAGCAGCAAATTTTTTAATCATATCATCCGTCATATTACGAACATGATTGCATTGACCACGTGCATTTGAATGAGAAGCAACAAATGGTTTTGTTGTATATTTTAAAACGTCATAGAATCCTGCATCAGATAAGTGAGATACATCAATGATCATTCCTAAACGTTCCATTTCTTGAACCATTGCAATTCCTGCAGGTGTTAATCCATCTTTGGTGTTTGGAATCGTTGTATCGATTTCACCATCTTGACCACGATCAATATTAGGGAACCCAATTCCATTTTCATAGTTCCATGTTAAAGTGATCATACGAACACCTAAACGATATAAATTTCTTAAAAAGTGTAAATTGGCTTTTGTTGTCCCACCTTCTTCAATAGTAAGAACAGCTGACATTTTACCTTCTTTTTGGTTTTTGATAATATCATCATAATTTAAAGCTAAAGCTAAACGATCTTGATTTTTTTCTAATTCTGTATAGAAAACATCAATCATCTCATTTACTGTTTCAAAAGCATTATCAACATGTGCTAAAGGAACAAACATGGCAAAACATTGTGCTAAGTAATCCCCTTTTTCCATTTTATCAACACTAATATTTAAATCACTGTTTTTTAATTCAATTTGTTTTCCTTGTTTTTGTGCATTATAAATAGCCATAATGGTATCACAATGCATATCCATTACTTTCATCTTTTTTCCCCCTCGTTTAATAAGATAGTTTAATCTTATCACGTCTATCTTTAAAAAGGAATATAAAAGATAAAAAAAGAAAAAGGAGGTCTTCCTCCTAAAATCTATTTATGTTTATTTTTACGTTTTCTTAGCTTATAAGCCATTTCACTTAAACTATAAAGCATTTTATTTACAGGTAAATCGAATTCACCAATAAATTCATTAATCGTCGGATGAAAAACAGATTTGAAATCGACTAATCCACCCTTTAAAGTTCCTTCGACACCACCCATGTTACTTGATACACAACCACGTTCAAAACATTCTTCAATTGTTTTATACCAAGTCAAATAAGGTCCCATATAACGTTTAAAATCATTATCCATACCTGCATACAAAATTTCTGAAGTTTTGCCGTATATTACAGTTAACGTACCACAAACACAGACTTTTGACCCATGTTTAATTCTTTGTTCTTCCAAAAATTTGACTTCTCTTGTTAAAGAAGCATTCGTTTCTTCTAATTTAAATAATTTTTTAGTAGCATTTTCAGGACATTCTTCAATATCTTTTTGACATTTCGTATATCGTTCATAAATTTCATGATATGTTTGATCTAAATCTAAATAAGTAACGGTTAAAAAAGCATTTTGTCCATACGTATCTAACAATAATTTATAATATTCTTTATTACGCAAAGAAATTCCTTTACGACTTTCTGTGCAATTCATTACTCTACTAAAATCATCTAAATAAGTAGTATTATATCCAATTTTTGTATCTAAATGTTTTTTTAAAGCAATTTTTAAATTCTTTGCTCCTTTTTTTGTCAAACAATCCTCACCAAATTCATTTGCGTATACTACCATATGAAAACGGGGTTGAATTGTACTACTAAAATCTAAAGGAAATCCTTGATGCTTTACTTTTGTACTTTCAAGCACCTTTAATTTTCTAATTGCATCCTCATTAACGATTCTTTGATCGCCTAAGTGATAATCACTATAATGAATACCTGGATCTAATTTAATAAATAAACAATGTCTTTTCTTAGCCCATTTTCTAATAGCTTTAAAAAAGAATTGAACTAATTCTTGATTATCATAATCCATAATTGGACCTCTAGGTAAATACATCATTGTAAAACTAAGTGGTAATTTTTTTATTAAGACAAGTGAACTTGCAACGAGTGTTTCACCTTCATATACACCAACGATTTCATGAGACCAATTACTTTTAACTTTTGCCCATGAAGAAGATTGAAGTAAATTACAATAAACAGATTTTTCAACAAATTCATCATGTTTTTTAGGATCGATTTTATCTATAAATTTATACATTTTTATTCCCCCATCTTTCAAACATATGAATGATATCACATAAAGCTAAAAAAAACAATATAAAAAAACCGCCCCTTAGACGGGCGTTTTTTATAGAACTTTTTTACCGTTGTAATGACCACAATGTTTACATACTTTATGTGGTAAAGTGTATTCACCACAGTTAGGGCATGTTACTAATGTAGGTGCTGATAATTTATCATGTGTTCTTCTTTTTCTTTTTACAGTTTTTGAAGTTCTTCTAAATGGTACTGCCATACTTCTTACACCCTCCTAATTTTTATCTTTAAAATAATCTTTTAATTTCGCTAATCTAGGATCTAGGATCTCTTGATCAGTTACTTGATCTTCTTCACTAATAATTTTCCAACCCTTACCTTCGTTTTTAATTGTCGCACCTTCTTTAACAACTCTTAAAGGAACTTCAGCCATAATGTTTTGGAAAATGATCGGTGTTATATCTACGATATTTTTCTTTACCTCATGAACATCTTCTTCAGGTAAAGGTTTATCGAAAGAAAACACTTCTGTAGACTCTGTTTCAAATGGATAATCAACTTCTTCTAATGTAAGAGCACAAGGTAAAACCATAATACCTGATATTTTCATATCAACATATAAACGATTTTCCTTAAGAATGTATTGCCCCTTACCTTCAACAAAAACATCTTTCAAATCTAACAAATGGTTAAATTGTAAAAATGCTTCTTTAGGGAATACGAGATCATCTGAAAAATTAAATTTCCCATCTTTTTGTTTTAAAAGCCATTGTAAATTCCACTTCAAAAGAATCACCTCAACTAGCGCAAAATAAATTATATAGAAGTTTTAAATTAAAGTCAATTTAATTTTTACTTCTTATATCAATGCATCACAATTGCACTTGCATATTATAACATAAGTACATAATATTTCAATGATTATCTTGTTTTTTTCTACTTTTTTTCTATAGTTTTTTCCTATTCTATGATATAATCCTTCTAAACAAGGAGGTATTTGATGAAAACAACGATAATTCAAAAAACAATCACAAAAATTGCTATTGGTGTCCTCGTTTCTATTCTATGGGATCGCTATATTCGTTTTTCAGATTTAATGACAATAGCGGAATTCCCATTGATTTTCTTTGGTGCATTTTACTATATGTTAGCTTGGTTTAATTATTTAAAATTAGATGGTCTAAGAGTTTTACCAATGCCTAAAAAGAAAAAAGACGCACGACCAACCGTTCGTAAAACAAAACAAATGATTGATTATGTAGATACAGAAATCCAAGACAACCCTAATTTAGATCCATTAGAAAAAACAAAAATAAGTTTAATTTCTAACTTAATTTGTGGTACCTTATTCACTTTACCTGCATTTATCTATCTCTTTATAAAATAAGCACATCATTCGATGTGTTTTTTTATAAAAAAAAGATCTCTTGCCCAATTAGAGATCTTTTATTGTTCAGGTTAAAATTTTTATAAATACTATCTTTCAGATTCAGCTTCTAACTTTTCGTATTCTTCAGTTGTATAAGCTTCTTCTTTAGATTCCCAATTTTTGATTTTTAAGTTTGCCATTCCGTATTTAGAAGTTGGTTTTGAATAATCATTGATTTTAGTCATTTGAATTTCATGTCTAGCTGTATAAGCAGGAATTACATAAGCTTGATCTAATACATATGCTTCAACTTTTGCAAATGCATGATAACGTTCATCTAAGTTTAATACTTTATCAGCATCTTCTACCATTTGATTTAATTTTTCATCATTATACTTAACATAGTTAACGTTCATTGTTCCTTCTTCAGTTAATTGATCTAAGAAGTTATATGGATCACCATAATCTGCTCCCCATCCAGAGATCATGATTGATTGTAAAGATTTAGCATAGATTTCAGAAGTTGATGATTTAATGAAAGAAACACCTTCAACTTCAATAAAATCGCTACCTAAGCTATCTTCAAAACTTTGTTTTAAAATTTTGTAAGTTTCTTCAGAAGTTTGATCTCCTGATTTATAAGCAAACATAACTTTTACTGGGAAAGTTACACCTTGTGCTTTTAATTCTTCCATAGCTTTAGCTTTATATTCTTTAGCTTTTTCTGGTTGTAATTGAACAACTCCATCATCAGTGAATTCTTTTAATTCATCTAATTTAGTATAATCAGTACCATCAGAAGTTTGTACTAAACCTTTAGCTGTATAAGCTTGGTTAATAATTTTATCTGGATTAATTGAGTTAAGACGTTTTCTAAGTTCTGTAGTATCTAATCCATAGAACCAAGTTTTTCTAAAGTTTACATTGTCAACAGCTTTATTCCAGTTATCATTTCCATCTTGTTGATGGTT
>URQL01000147.1 GCA_900550005.1 uncultured Erysipelotrichaceae bacterium | reverse complement strand
CATAGAAATAGGTACTTTAAATAATTGAACCAAACTTACAAAGAAGATGGTCACTAAAATTAAGAATAATCTTTCTAAACTATTTAAAAAATAGAATTGTTTTTGATTTAACCCATTGCAACGTAAATAAGTGAGTTCATGGCTACGATTATAGATAAATCTTCTTTGAATCAATAGATTCATAATTAAAAGTAATCCTAAAATAATACCTCTAAGGACCATTAAATAAGTTTGATTTTGATTTAGAATCATTTCATACATATTGTAAGTTAAATAATCATAAGATAATGCTTTATTTAATGCTTGTAACTTAGGTAAAATCGTGTGTAATTCTTGTAAAGACGAACACTTCGCTAAATAAGCTGAACTTGCCTCTTGATTTTGAGTACCAATGATCACTAATGTTCCTGTAACTAAAGAGTGAGATTTTGTTAAATCCTCTTGCAGTTTAGTTACCACAAAACTCTGATGATCAAATGTGATTGTACTTCCCACTTCAATAGAAGAACTTGTTGGTACAATGACTTCACCCTGTTTATAAAATGGGTGGTATTGAAAAATGTAATTTTGAGCTACTAATTGACCATTAACTTGAACTTCATCACACCATACTTCTTTATAAGGCTGAAAATCTAAACAAGTATTAAGTTGTGAAATCTCTTCATCACTAAAATTACTATTTGCAGGATTATAATAAGGTTGATTCCCATTAACAATAAAGACTTCTTGATTAAACTGATCATTTAAAGAAGTGATTTGTTGATTAAAATAACGATTTAAATAGCTAGGTAAACTAAAGAAAATAATTAAGCCAAGAATATTAATTAAAATTAGTGATAAAAAGGTACGCCACTTATTTTTAATCACATAATAAAGATATTTAAAATAGAAGCTATAAGGTACTGGATCTTGATGTAATTTGATCTGTTTATCTTCTTTTATCACTTTCTTAACACAAGTGAGTTGTTGATTTTCTATTTGGTAAATCGTATCACAATAATCTAATACCGATTTAGAATGGGTTGTAAGTAAGATAGAAAAGCCATAACGTTTTACCATTTCTTGAAGTAAAGCCATTAAATCATGGATATTACTTTGATCTAAACTACTTGTAGGTTCATCTAAAATAATAAGTTCGGGATGTTTTAAAACAGCTATCAAGATAGCTAATCTTTGTTTTTGTCCACCACTGATTTCACTTACTTTTTTATTTAAATCTAAATTTAAATGCATTCTTTCTAATAGTTCCTTCAATTCTTGAGGGTCTATTGAATTTGCATGTAGGGTTTCCATCATTTGAATATTTTCTAATAGGGTCAAATGTTCAAATAAAGCATAATCTTGGAATACAAAATGAATATGATTTCTTCTAAAATCATCTAAATTTTCATGTTGTAAATCAACACCATGAAAATGATAATTTAATGCCTTATTTAAAGGATGAAGTAATCCTATTAAATAAAGAAGTGTGGTTTTACCTGTACCACTTTTACCAATAATTGCACTGATTGTTCCTGAATGAAGTTTTAAACTTCCATCTTTAATCAGTGTTCGATTCGTTTTTAAATGAATGTTATTGATCTCGATCATGTACTATCTTTCCTATTTGAATACTTTGACTAAGTAATGAAGCAATTATTGGTAATACAATAGATAACATTAAATTTCTTTGAAGTTGTTGTTTAAAACGAAATGCACGAATTACTAAATGTACACCAGGGCTAGAAGATGCGCTGTTCATAACAATAAAAATCACAAGTAAACAAATCAAAATCGTTGGTATTAAACTCATTAATCCATCAAGCCATGTGATTTGAAGTAATTCTTTTTTCGTTAAGCCATTTTCTTTTAAAATAGCAATATTTGATTTTTCTTTCTTATAATCATAATAGCTATAAGCTAAAAGTAAACTCACAAATACAATAGACAAAGCACTTAAAGCGATACGTACTGGTTTTTCTTTATCTACAAATGAGTTCATTCCTGTATTTGTTTCCTCTTTTAAATCATAAAATACATAGTTTTCATTCAAAGATTCAATTCCTTGTTTCACCATTTCTTCTTTGGCTGAATCAATAAATACGGTATAAGTATCTGTATCATAGTACGCTTCTCCTTCATTTAAAGAAGTTGTACTATGAACTTCATCTAATAAATCTTGCATTGTTTCATAAGGAATATAACCTAACACACTTTTAATTTCTACTTTACCATAAGCTAAGATTCCTTTGACAGGTAAAGTCACTTCTCTTTTTTCATATTGAACATCTGGTACTTGTACAACCTTACTATTACCTAAATCATCCGACATTAAAGCTTCTGTAAGTGTATATGTTACTGGAACATAAAGTGTAAAAGTCAAATTTGTATTTTCATCTAATTGATCGATTCCTAATAATTTTGCATCACCATTACTTAAATAGATACCATTGCCTGATAAATTTTGTTCACAATAGAATTGAATATTTGTTTCATCATAATAAGAAGCTATTTTTTGACCGATATGGTTTCTTTCTATTTGTTTAGTTTGTCCATTGACTTTTATTTCAATGGTGTCACTTGATCCATCAAGTAAATACAGTGGATATAAATAAAATGGGTAAGCATTTTGAACACCATCTACATCTTTAATTTGATCTAAACCCGTTAATGGTAAATATTGAGATCCCCCCCAATACTCACCACCATCACTATTTAAAACATAAAACTGGTTTTGATTAATAGTCGCATTTAAAGCATCTAATTGATCTGAATATTGTGAAGAAAATTGATAACCTAAAATACATAAAATAAGACATACAGAAACTAAGATAATTTGAAATAGTTTACTTCCTTTTTGTTGTTTCCATTTCCCTTTTAAATAGGTTTTAAAATAAATATTTTCTTTTACTTTTTCTTTTGTGATAAAGCTAGATTCTACTTCAGCTTTTTTAATACAATGAAGTTCCTTGTTTTCAATACGATATATCGTATCAAACGCACCTTGCAATGTTTGATCATGTGTAGAAAAAACAATGAGTTTATGATCATCATGTGCTAATTTTTTAAGAATATTTACAATTTGAATTTTATTTTCTTCATCTAATGAACTGGTAATTTCATCACACAAAATAATATTTGCATCTTTAGCAATCGCTAAAGCAAGTAAAAAACGTTGTCTTTCCCCACCAGATAACTGTACTGACGTTGTATTTTGGTTAATACTTAATTCCACTTCATTAAAAATTTCTTGGATACGTTCATCATTCATTGGTTGATGATTAAATAAGGCATAAAAACGCATTTGATCATAACAATTCAAATCTTCTAAATTTTGTAAGTCTTGATGAATATAAAATAATTGATGTTTACAAAAATCATTTTTATTCTCTTTTGTAATTATTTGATCATCTACTTGATAAGATGCACACCAATCTAATCTAGAAGTAGCCAGCAATTTTAATAGACTACTTTTACCACTTCCACTTTCTCCATAAATACCAATGAATTCTCCCTGACTCATTTTTAAACTTGGTGTTTTTAAAATAGATAAATCTTTATATTGAACATTGATATCTAATAAATTAATCATATAAGTCCCTCCCTGCACTAAAACCCCCATATTGAAATATAAAAAATTTCAATCATGAGGGTTAAATTTATATAAAAGTAATTATAATTATATCATTTTAATTTTTCCAACATTAGAAAGTTACACCGAATGTACGTTTAGGAATTTGTACCCATCCATTTCCCATTCCAGAGTATGTTACTGTACTTGTTCGCTTAGATGTACGATAAATAGGTCCTGTTCCTAAAACAACATTAGTTCTAAAGTTACGATCAGTCACATCGATAGATGACACACTAACATTAGCCCATACTTCATAATATGCATAAAGACTAGCATCTTGTGGAGGATAATCATATTCACATGCATAATCAGGATAACTTTGTAAACTTATGTCTGCTGCATTAACTTTAATAGTTTGATATAGAACCAAACTAAATAAAACCATTACACTTAATAAAAATACATTAATTTTAGTCATTACTTTCATCAAAACTCTCTCCCTTCATTATGATATAATTAAATCACTATTATATACAACATTTTTATCAATAATAATATAATTTATTTATTCTAATAGTTCTATTAATAACATTTAAATAAATGTTGCCTTCAAGATGATACTGCTTTCACTTGACAATTGAATGATAACTTAATTCTTCAGTTAATGCAAATTAATTATTATAAATGTAGATTATTTAGCTATATAAACAAAAAAGTTGATGTAGTTGAAAATATTATATTTTGTGATTAATACAAAATTAGTGGAAAATAAAAGATTATTTCTTGCTATTTTTATAAATAAAAATTCTCAAGAGAGTACTTTAGAAAATACTTTAAAAGATGTAACTTTAAAAAATTTTTCTATAGATGAATCTCCTATTGATGGACAACCATGTTTATATTATAAATGTCTTAATCAGTTTGCTAAATCTTTGTTGCCTAATCAGTTGGAAAATTCTTCAGAAAATTTAAAGCCTATTGATAGTGAATTGAGTTTTGATACAATTTCTAACGAAACTTCTGATTTTTCTAATCCTGTTTTATATAATAATTGTGCAAATCCTATTACTCTTAGTTATATTATTGAAAATGTTAAAACAGATTATACAATTTCAGATACTTCTATTCCTATTACATATAATGGTTCTTTGTTAAAAAGATGTGCCGTTCCTATTTCTAATATAGCTTCTAAAATTTCTTTTGAAATTTATATTACAAATTATAATGATGAAAAGTTTAAAAGTAAAGTATTTATTTCTATTCCATTTAAAAATGATACTAATT
>URQL01000146.1 GCA_900550005.1 uncultured Erysipelotrichaceae bacterium | reverse complement strand
TTGACTCTAATAATCTTATTTTTATTTCCATAAGGACCAAATTGTACTGGATCCGTAGGCCCCATTAATGCTATAACAAATCTACCTAATGAATAAGCCATATGCATGGGTCCACTGTCACCGCTTACAACAACTGTTGATCTACTTATAACAATAGCCATCTGTCTCAAGTCTGTCAATCCTACTAAATTAACATATCTATCTTTACTTATAATTTTATCCAGTTCCTCAATATATTTATTTTCATTCATTCCACCAATAATTACCACACAAATATCTTTTTCATATAAATAGTTTACTATTTTAGCCCAATGAACAACAGGATAGTTCTTTGTATCCCATGTAGTTCCAATTGCCATAACAATATACCTATCACCTTTTATAATCCCATGTTCTTTTAAGAATTCATCAACGTACATTAACTCTTCATCTGAGAAATTCCATCCAAAATTTATTTTATTACCAGAATATCCTAAAAATCTAACTACATCTAAATAACTCTCTACTCTTTGCTTAGAAATAAAATCCGTATTTATTTTAGTTGAAAATCGTTCTACACCATTATTAATAAAACTTGGAATTAACCTGTACTTTGCATTACACATCATGCTAATAACACTACTTTCAATACTACCTTGTAAATCTAACACTAGATCAAATCTATAACCTCTTAATATTTTTATAGAAGGAAGCTTAGAAAAAATTTTTTGTATACATGATGAGATAAATTTCTGGTTTGTATGAAAATTCTTATTATAATTTCTAAAAATTTCTTTTAATAATCGAAAATACGTACTTTTAATATCCTCAAAACAAATTATTTTATCAATAAATTCATTATTTTCCAACAAACACATATGACACTTTTTGGTGATCCAGGTTATTTCACATCCATCTTTATACAATTCTTTAAGAGCTGCAGCAACAGGCAAACTTTCAACAACATCTCCAATTGCCGAAAATTTAATTATCAATATTTTTCTCATTTACGATAACTCCAAATCAGTGTTATATTTCTTGATAATGAATTAATAATTTTCCGGTGCAATATTTTATATCAAAATTTTTTAGCACCTTTTTCTTGCCATTAAAAGCCACGGCTTTTCTCAATTCTAAATTCATATATAATATCTTCAACTTCTCAAATAGCTTTTCCACATCACCTGCTGAAACAATAATACCATCTTGACCATTTTCGATAATTTCTTCCTGTGCGCCACTGTTTGTTGTAACAACCGGTACGCCACAGTACATTGCTTCACATAAAACTAAACCAAACGCTTCCCTAACTACTGAAGGTAAAACAAAAACATCCAGACTTTTATAAAACTTTTCCATATCCTTTTCTACGCCGCCATAACAGACAACTTTATTTAACCCGAGTTTATTCACAAGATCACAGAGCTGATTTAAATAACCATTCTCATCAGCACCGACTATTTTTAATCTTGTATTTTTATATTTAGCATGCAATAAAGCAAAAGAATTAATTAAAATATCAATCCCTTTATTAGGTGCCAACCTTCCCGCATAACCAATTACAAATTCAGCACCAGCTTTATGCAGATTAGAATATTTATTGAACTTCTCTAAATCAATACCATTATACACCAAGTAGAACTTCTTTTTTTCGTTTTCATTCAATCCTTCTGTTTGTAATTTCCAAACAAGTTTTGAAACGCAAATAACCGCATCAGTATTTTTTCTAAGCCATTGATGATATAAATCATGTTTTGCTGGCAATGCGTTATGCTTAAATAATATCATCTTTCGCCCAGTTAAAAATTTCAAAACTAAACAAAAAATTACTCCATGTCCGCTATGACAGTTTATAATATCAATGTTATTATTTAATATTTCATTTTTGATTCTATTAACGCTAAACAACCCCGCAGCACAATACAAATTTGCTGTTACTACCGTTGCAACTTCTGCATAACGCTGCTGCAACAAACAATTGCTTTTATCAACCAAAACAAATACACTATGTCCCTGACGCTGCATTTCTTTAGAAACATCATAAACATATTGCTCGCCCCCCCCCCAGACTTTGGCCATAACAACATGCAATATTTTGAATTTTTTCATCAATATCCCCTTATACCAAATTGTGTTTATTGTCTTTGACTCATTTTTGTTACTAATTTAGCATAAATTTCTTGAAATTCCTCAACAGTTTTAGGTAAAAAAACACTTCCAGGATATCTAGATTGAAATTTTTCAAAAAATTCATCGTCCTCTCTGAAATCCATTTTGTCTTTATAAACTATTTTATATAAAAAAACCATTGGAATATCTTCCAAGTGATTACAAAATGCTGTTTTATAGGTGCACAACGCAGTTGAACTTACTGTTATCCAAATATTGTTCTTAAAAGAACAATTATCCATAAAAACTTCCCATGGAACCTTTAAATTTTTAGCCATTGAACATTCACTTATTTTATAATCCTCTACAAAATCATCTGGACTTCTAGGATGTAATTTTACCATTACCTCATTATTCAAACAATTATTAGCAACAATACGAAACATTTCCATTTTCGCGTCGTAAAAACGGCTTTCTTTCTTGTGTTTTTTATACGGCTTGTGAAGTAAAAACCGTAACACTGACGGCAGATGGTCAAAATATTTTGGCATAGGATCCCAATTTTGATCAAAAAATATTATCTTATTCTTTACTTCCAATAATTTATTCCCATTTTTTTCTAATTCAACAAATTCAAATACGTAATTTATTATTTTGCGAAACTTTTGATCTTTCCAATCAATTTTCGGGATTACTTTAAACCGCTCACACCAATTCTTATCATAATAATAATTTGCTAAATTTGGTTGATAAAGATAAATGTCGTCTATTGGAAAATGTGTTTCCAATATTGAACGCCAATAAGTACTTGTTCCTTCATCTAATAAACTTATTTTACACTTTCCATTTGTCTTTTTTTTAACAGCATTAACAACATCTACAACAATTTGCCTTTTATCTAAACAAAAGATTCTATCGTAAATACTAAAATCAATCTCTTTACCAAAAATAACTTTTTTATTTACTTTGTATTCTAGTCCATATATCTTAGAACATATTTTATAAAAAACTTCTCTTGCAGATTCAGTGAAGGCAGAAATAAAACTATTTTTATACTTTTTTTCAGTTAGATTTCTAAAATATCTATGTAATCCTGATATTTTAGAATTATTAAATAAATAAACATTTTTAAATATTTTAGTCGCCTGCAATCGTGCTGCTAATTCTTCATTCCCCTGCTTATTAGTAACAAAGAATATATCCGCATCTTCGTTATTCTCATTGTTCACTTGTAAATTTAAAGCATTTAAAATCTGAAAATCTGTCAAACAAATAAACAATTTTTTCACTTATGCCATCTCCCCATTATCACTATACCAAAATTATTAATATATTTTATTATACCACAAATACTTTCTCAATCTTCTCCTTTACAGCAAACATTATTAACTTTATAATAGTTCAAGAGGTGCTTATAATGATAGATTACATTACTGTTGTATTAGTTTTATATTTTATTTCTTATTTTTACTATCTTTATATTTCGCAGGGAATTGGAAAGAATGCCCAATTTTTACAGTTAAGGCGTTTTTTTCCATGTGCGTTGCTTGCTATTTTTCCCTCCGCAATTGCTCAACTGAATCTTTCAAATCAATTATTTATTTCAAGCTTATTCGTTGGAGCAATGTGGATCATAACCTATCCATTACTATATTATTTTACCTACCATAAGAATTCTACTGACTTCGGGTTCCATTTCGATATCGTATTTGGTCTATATATTATAGGCTGGCTATCTGCCTTAAAAATCCTTGTACTGCACTTCAATGTTTTTTCAGCTTTTCTTTTGACTTTTTTAGTAACAGTAGAATTTTTAATTTTGCTTATTCCAATTTCACAGTGGATTTTTTATTTTTTATATAAATCATGCATTGACGAAAACAGCATGATGATGCTACAGGAAACACACTACAACGAAATACTAGAATTTTTCAAATCGTTTTCCATACCTGTTAATTTATTAATTTTCGTTATTCCAACTTCAGTTTACGGTATTTTTATTTATTTAAACATAGATGCCTCCGTAAGTACGTCAATTTCTATAAATATTTACCAGCTTATAACACTGTTGGCAATCGTTGCTTTCCTCACAATCTATTTATGGAAAAAAGGTAAAGGCGTATTTGTACGCACAGGTATTGTTGAATTATATTTAGATGTCAAGGAATACTTTGAAACAACTAAATTATATACTCAAAACATGAAAGAGAGATTAAAAGATCTTCAGGTTACACCACAAAAACCAGTATTTGATAAACCTTCTACTATTTTGCTGATCATCGGTGAATCAGAATCGCGTGATTATATGAGCGCCTTCAGCGAATGTGAATATGATACCACACCCTGGTTAAAAGCCAAAAAAGAAGATCCACATTTTTTACTTTTTCCAAACAGCTACTCCTGCATCGCTCATACAGTTTCCTGTCTAGAACGCGCATTAACAGAATTTAATCAATATAATGACAAACAGTTTTATACATCTTGTTCTATTATTGATATTGCGCATAAGGCAGGTTATACAACATCCTGGTATAGTAACCAGGGTCATTTAGGCTGTGCCGATACTCCTGTAACATTAGTTGCCAACACTTCTCAGACTGCAAAATGGACCAAGCAAAATTTAAATCAGGTACAATATGATGAAGCGCTGCTGGAGTATCTTGAAGAAGTAAATCCACAAAAAAATAATTTCGTTGTTATTCATTTAAAAGGCAATCATTTTAATTTTGTGAATTGTTATCGATATCAATTCACAAAAT
>URQL01000145.1 GCA_900550005.1 uncultured Erysipelotrichaceae bacterium | reverse complement strand
ACAAAGAATCATGGAAAATACAAATTTAAAAGTTCATCGTTTTTTATCTGGACCCTATGGTGGTGATCAACAAATAGGGGCGTTGATTGCTACAGGAAATATGGATTTAGTGATCTTTTTTAGAGATCCTTTAACAGCACAACCACATGAACCAGATGTGAGTGCACTTATGCGATTATGTGATGTACATAATGTGCCTTTAGCTTCAAATGTTAAAGCAGCGACTTATTTTATGGAGACGATTCGAGATGATCAATAAAGTTATTGTTGCAATGGATTCTTTTAAGGGAAGTGTTTCATCTTTAGAGGCAGGGTTAAGTGTCAAAAAAGGAATTAAAAAAGTCAAACCAAATAGTGATGTTGAAGTTTTAAAAGTTAGTGATGGGGGTGAAGGGTTAGTAGAAGCTTTGATTCAAGACCAAAACGATTTAGTTCAAGTCAAAGTGCTTGATCCTTTACAAAGAGAGATAGTAGCTACTTATGGTATTGTTAATGAAACGGCGATTATGGAAATGGCTACATGTTGTGGGTTAACTTTAATTGACTCGTCGCAAAGAAATCCCTATTACACAACGACCTATGGTTTAGGACAGTTGATCAAGGATGCTTTAAATAGAGGAATACGTAATTTTATAATTGGTATTGGTGGTAGTGCAACCAATGATGGTGGTGTAGGCATGTTACAAGCTTTAGGCTATCATTTTTTGAATAAGGACCATAAGGAAATAAAACAAGGTGGTCTTTATTTGCAAGATATTGATTTTATTGATGATCAGGATGTTTTGCCTATTTTAAAAGAATGTGAGTTTAATATTGCTTGTGATGTCAAAAAACCATTGTGTCATGAAAATGGAGCAAGTTTTATTTTTGGTCCTCAAAAGGGAGCATCAATGGATCAAATCAAGGTTTTAGATGCTTCTTTACAACATTATGCTTTAAAAACAAAACACTATAATCATACGGATTATATGGATTACCCTGGTACAGGGGCAGCAGGAGGATTAGGTTTTGCATTTTTAAGTTACTTACCTTCTAAACTCGTTTCTGGAATCGATTTAGTATTAGATTTTATAGATTTTGACACTAAAATCAAAGGCGCAGACCTTATTATTACTGGAGAAGGAAAAATGGACCAACAATCTTTAATGAATAAAACCCCTATTGGGATTACTTCGCGAGCAAAAAAACAAGGAATTCGTGTTATTGCTCTTACAGGAAGTTATGATGAAGATGTTTATAAGTTAAATAATGCAGGTGTTGATGGTATTTTTTCTATTCTACCGTCAGTAATGACTTTACAAGAAGCTATGGATAAAAAAACGACACAAAAGAATATCGAACTTCTTGTATCACAATTGTTTAGCGTATTATAAACGTCTTATAACATCATTACTTAATAAAAAAGGACGATTTTAGTTTATTATTGACTTGATCGTCCTTTTAGTCCTATACATTATTAACTAAATGAGTTTGTTTATCGATTTGATTTCAATAATAAAAATAAAAAGAAGCAAAAAATGGATTTTTAGCTTCTTTTATCAAATTGATGATGACATTTAGGACAGGTTACGGTGATTTCACCGTGACCACGAGGCACACGTAAAGTCTGTTTACAATTTGGACATTTAAAATATTTATAAACTTTCCTTTCCTGTAAACGACGTGTGTATTGATAAACCTTTTGTGAGTATGGATACATCATTTTCGCAAATTGAATGTTTTCTTGACGCCTTTTATAAGTTTGCTTAGAAAATGTTCTAAATAAAGTATAAATAAGTAAAACTAAAATAATACTTGATAGAATATTTGATTTTAAAAAGAGATTGATCAATGATAATAGAAAACCGATGGATAAGACAAATTGTCCTAATTGATCTGGTCCGTTTCTTCCTTGCATTAATTTTTTCATATACTTCTTCCTCCGTTTAGTGTTCTTTATTATAGGTAGTAAAAATGAACCAAAAATGAACAAATAATTTCTTGCATATTAAAAATGTTTAGAGTACTATAGAGGTAAGAAAGTAGGGGGAGAAAATGATGAGAACTAAAAAAGAAAATATTCAATTAATTAAAGCTTTATCTAATGCTAACGGGGTATCCGGTTTCGAAGATGAAGTAGCTCAAATTGGTCGTCTTGAAACAAAAAGTTATTGTAATGTCAGAGAAGATTCTTTGAGAAATGTTTATATGGAGTTAAAGACAAATACAGGAAAAAAACCTCGTGTTTGGTTAGATGCTCATAGTGATGAAGTGGGATTTATTGTTCAAGCTATTAAACCGAATGGAACACTTAATTTTTTACCACTTGGAGGATGGGATGCACGAAATGTACCTTCTTCTAAAGTACGTGTTTTAAATGCTAAAGGGGAATATTTACCGGGAATTGTTGCAACAAAACCTGTTCATTTTTTAAGTGAAGCAGAACGCCTTAGTAGTCAAGATATTTCAAATATGGTCATTGATATGGGAGCTGTTTCTAAAGAGGATTTGGATGAAAATTTTAAAATTCGTATTGGTGCACCGATTGTACCGGATGTAGATTGTTCGTATGATGAAAAAAGAGATTTATTTATGGGAAAAGCTTTTGATTGTCGTATTGGCTGTGCTTCTTTGATTGAAACATTGAATCAATTGCATGATGAAAATTTAGATGTTGATGTTTTTGGAACGTTATCTGTTCAAGAAGAAGTAGGTGAAAGAGGAATGGAAGTTTGCGCTAAAAATGTGGAAGCGGATATTGCTATTATTTTTGAAGGATGTCCAGCTGATGACACCTTTTATGAACCTTATTTAATTCAATCAGGATTAAAAAGAGGACCAATGTTAAGACATTTTGATCGTAGTATGATTACAAATCCACGTTTTATGCGTTATGCTTTAGATTTAGGAGAAGAAAAAAATATTCCGGTTCAAGAAGCGGTTCGTAGTGGTGGAGGAACGAATGCTAAATTTACACATTTATCTAAAAATGCGATCCCAACGATCGTTATCGGTGTACCTGTTCGTTATACGCATTCTCATCATTGCTTCACTACTTATGAAGATTATCAAAATGCAATTAAATTAGCGGTAGAAATCATTAAAAGTTTAGATCAAGAAATCATTAATCAATTTTAAAAAAACTGCTTAGGCAGTTTTTTTATTGGCTTTAATATTTAAATTCGTTATAATAAAAAAGAAATGAGGGATTACAATGGATAATTACATGGAAAATTTTAAAATCATTGAATCAACAAATGGAGATTATGATTTGTTTTTAATTTTATTATTTTGCCATTCAAAGGTAAATCAAAGAAAAAATATTGTAGAAAGATTAAATGAAATGCATTTTGAAGGAACAATTTTAGTTGATAATTTAATGCAAGTAGGGGTTGAAGGACTTCGCTTTTATAAAACAGAATTTAAAGAAGACTTTTTAGATGAAGGGTATCCAGTACAAATCGAAAAAGATTCAATTTATCGAAAATACACTTGTGATTTTTTACGTGAACATAATTTAGTAAATGGTTCTAACTTATCGGATCGTAAAATAAAACTAATAAATGAGGGGCAAAATATATAATTTTAGCATTTCTTTACAAACAGTGCTAATTTAGGGAAATGTAAAATGCTTTCATTCTTACAAATGGAATAAAGCATTGAAAATAACGCTTTCATGAAAATTTTCTATAGATTTTTTATTGACTTTATTTAGAAAAAGGATTAATATGAAATTGTACAAAAGGGAGGAATCAAATATGATTAAAATTAAAGTAGTTTGTGCAACAGGTATTTCATCAAATTTATTAGTAGATTATTTAGAAAGAAAAGCAAGTGAAAAGAAATTAGACGTTGAAGTAACTTCTGGATCATCTATGAACATCAAAGAAGCTGTTGAAACATGTGATGTTTTAGTTTTAGGACCTCAATACGGATACAAATTAGAAGAAGTAAATGAAATGGCAGCTGGTAAATGTGCTGTTGTTACATTAAAAGAATATGAATATGCATCTGTTGAAGCAGATAACATTTTAAATAAAGCTGTTGAAGCTTACAATGCATTTAAAAAATAAAACTAAGATATCTTGACCCAATTTCTTCTAGAAGTTGGGTTTTTTTATTTATTTTTAATGCTATTTTTATTCATTTATGCGATAATAACAAGCAGGGGGTGTAAAAGTGGATAAGGATACATCAAAATTAATTTCTAAAGTCTGTTTTGGTAGTTTAATTATTGGTAGTATATTTGGTATTGGTTTATTACAAGGACTGGCTTTAGTGGGATTTGGATTCCTACTTTTTTATAAAAAATTTAAAAAGAATCAAGTTGCACATATTCGTCAAAAAAACAAACGCTTATTAGATGAAAAGACACTTGAATATTTTTCAAATAATAAAATGTTTGGTGTATTATTGCTGCTAATTCTGTTACTTCCTGCTTATTCTTTTGAGGCTTATTTAACCAGGTTCCGGTTATCTGCTGTCTTTTTTGTATATGGAGTATATTTTATTATTATTTTGCAAAGAAAAGTAGGATATTTTTGGCTTTTTTTGGCTGGAATAAATCATTGGAGTTTTGTTTTCTTTATTTTAGCATTGATTCTTGTACGTTGTGGATTTCTCAATGTAAGTAGAACTAAATTTTTATTAATTGTTCTGACCTTTATTTTTATAGGATTATCCTTTACGACAGTACTTTCAAATTTTTCTTTTTTTTCGGGATTGATGAATAGGATTAATTCATATGATACTAGTAATTATATGAATGCTGTTAGGGATGGAGATGCATCTGTTAAATTTATGTATTTAATTATGCTGCAAAAAATATTAATTATAATGTTTTTCCTGAAATAACTAGAATAGTATATT
>URQL01000144.1 GCA_900550005.1 uncultured Erysipelotrichaceae bacterium | reverse complement strand
AAGTTAAAGTGATTGAAGTGAAACAAACGAAAAAAAGAGTAGCTATCTTAACTTTATCTGATAAAGGCTCAAAAGGATTAAGAGAAGATTTAAGTGGACTTTATATTAAAGAATATATGGAACAACATGGTTATCTTGTAACGAGTTTAGATATTTTGCCAGATGATCAAAAGCAAATTGAACAAATGTTGATTGATTTAGCGGATCGAAGAGATAATGATCTCATATTAACGACAGGGGGGACTGGACTTAGTCCTCGCGATGTTACGCCAGAAGCTACTTTAAAAGTAGCGACGCGTCTTGTTCCAGGAATTAGTGAAGCGATTCGTTATGAATCGATGAAATATACAAATAAAGCTATGCTTTCAAGAGCAGTCAGTGTGATTCGTCATCAAACTTTAATTATTAATTTACCAGGTAGCGTTAAAGCTGTGAGAGAAAGTTTAGATATAATTATTGATCCATTAAAACATGGATTAGATGTATTAAAAGGAGAGGTACAAGATTGTGGCGAACATTGATTTATCGCCTTTATGGATTACATTAAAAACAGGGGTTATTACGATATTTATTACTTTCTTTTTAGGTATCTATCTAGCGAGGCTAATTTTAAATATGAAAAATTCTTGGCTTAAAATCATTTTAGATGGCTTGTTTACTTTACCCCTTGTTTTACCACCAACTGTTATGGGATTTTTCTTATTACTTATTTTTGGTAATAATCAACCGATTGGTAAATTTTTTATTCATGTTTTTAATTTTAAGATTGCTTTTAGTTTTAGTGCAACGATCATTGCAGCAGTTGTTATTTCTTTTCCTCTTATGTATCGTTCTGCAAAAGGAGCAATGGAACAAGTCAATCCTGATTTAGAAGCGGTAGCTAAAACGCTAGGAATGTCTAATCGAAGAATTTTTTATACGGTGATCATCCCTAGCAGTTTACCGGGAATCATTAGTGGTGGTGTTTTAGCTTTTGCAAGAGGATTAGGAGAATTTGGCGCAACGAGTATGTTAGCTGGAAATATCATTGGTAAAACAAGGACCCTTCCTTTAGCAGTCTATAGTGAAGTCATGGCTGGGAATATGAAAGAAGCAGGAATCTATGTTATTATCATTGTTGTGATTTGCTTTTTATCCATTTTATTTGTTAATCTTTACCAACATCAAGTTATGAAAAGACGAGGTAAATAAATGAAACTAGAAGTAGATATCTATATAAAATTAACAGAATACGATTTAGACATTCATTTTAGTACAACTGAAGATGGTTTTGGATTGATGGGTGCTTCTGGTTCAGGGAAAAGTATGATTTTAAAATGCATTGCAATTCAAACACCAGATCAAGGTCGAATTGTTTTAAATGATCAAGTTCTTTTTGATAGTGAAAAGAAAATTGATTTACCACCGCAACGTCGACATGTAGGTTATCTATTTCAAAACTATGCTTTATTTGAAAATATGAATGTTAAGCAAAATATTGGAGCACCCCTTCGAGCAAAACATTTACCAAAAGATGAAATTGAAAAAAAGGTTAATGAAATCATGAAAGATTTTCATATTGAAAATTTGGCATTACGTTATCCACGGGCTTTGTCTAGTGGACAAAAACAACGTGTCGCTCTAGCAAGACTTCTTGTTTATGATACAAATTTAGTTTTATTAGATGAGCCATTTAGTGCTTTAGATGAAAATTTAAAAGGTCAATTATTATTAGAAACTAAAAATAAATTGACCAACTATCATAAATCTTTTATTTTTGTGAGTCATTCACCAAAAGAAATGGAAGCTATGGTTAGAAATATAAAAAGAATTGAAAGGGGAAAATTGAAGTGAAAAAGAAATTATTAATTTCTTTAAGTTTAGTTTTAGGACTGGCATGTATAAGTGGTTGTTCTAAAAAAGAAGAAGAGGTGACATTAACCTTAGCTGCTGCAGCTAGTCTTGAAAATGTATTTGAAGATGACATTATTCCAGCATTTGAAAAAGAACATCCAAATATTCATATTCAAGGTGTTTATGATAGTAGTGGTAAATTACAAAAACAAATTGAAAATGGGCTAGATGCAGATATTTTCTTTAGTGCAGCTACAAAACAAATGGCCGAATTAAAAGATAAAGGTTACATTAATGAAGATAGTATCAAAGATTATTTAATCAATGAACTTGTTTTAATTACAGGTGTTAATACGACAACAACGGTAACAAGTTTTGAGAATATTCAAAATGCAAGTACGATTGCAATTGGAGATCCTGAAGTGGTACCAGCAGGACAATACGCTAAAACAGTTTTAACAAAATTAGGTGTTTATGATGAACTTACAAGTAAATATTCTTTAGGTGGAAATGTTACAGAAGTATTAAGTTGGGTTGTAGCTTCTTCAAGTGAAGTTGGAATTGTTTATGAAACGGATGCTAAAAGTACAGACCAAGTTCAAATTTTAGCAACTTGTAATCATCAATGGTTAGATAAACCGGTTGTTTATCCAGTAGCTAAAATCAAAAAAGATACAGAAAAATCTGGTACAGGTACTTTCTTTGAATTTATTCAATCAACAAGTAGTAAAGAAACTTTTAAAAAATATGGATTCACCATTAATTCATAAAAAGAGGGTGTTTTAGATGAAAGAAATAGAAACGTCAAAAGCAGTAGGAAAGATTTTAGCTCATGATGTGACCCAAATCATTAAAGGAGAATTTAAGGGAGCTAAATTTAAAAAAGGACATATTATTCAAGAAGAAGATTTACCTGTTTTACTTAGCATTGGTAAGGAACATGTTTTCATTGAAGATTTTAACGATACTTTAATGCATGAAAACGATGGGGCAAAAGTGCTTTGTTCTTTATGTAAAAATGAATATATGAAAGAAAGTAGTATTTCTGAAGGTAAAATTGAATTAAGTGCAACGATCGATGGCTTATTTAAAGTAAAAAAAGATGCTTTAAAACAAGTCAACGGATTTGGTGAAGTGATGATCGCCACACGTAAAGGAAATCGTGCTATCAAAAAGGGCGATAAATTAGCAGGGATGCGCATCATTCCTTTAATGATTGAAAAAGAAAAAATGAATCGATTACAAGAAAAAGTTCAAGGGCCTATTTTAGAAATCAAACCGTATGTGATCAAAACTGCGGGAATTGTTACCACGGGTTCAGAAGTTTATAAAGGACGTATCAAAGATACTTTTACGCCGGTCATTATTGATAAATTAAAAGAATACGGAGTGGAAGTAGTTTACCATAGCTTATCTTTAGATGATGCTTCTATGACCACACAAAAAATTAATGAAGCTTTAGATCAAAAAGTTGATTTAGTTATTTGTACAGGAGGAATGTCTGTTGATCCTGATGATAAAACGCCTTTAGCGATTAAAAATACAGGAGCAGATATTATTAGTTATGGTTCTCCAGTTTTACCAGGTGCTATGTTTTTACTTAGCTATAAAGGAGAGGTTCCTATTTTAGGATTACCAGGTTGTGTCATGTATTCAAAACGAACGATTTTTGATATTGTTTTACCACGAATTTTAGCTCATGATAAAATCAGTAGTGAAGAATTAGCTGCTTTAGGTGAAGGTGGTTTATGTTTAAATTGTCCTGTTTGTACGTTTCCTAATTGTTCATTCGGAACAGACTAAATGAAATCGACGTATTGTATTATTACATTTAATTCCATCCACCATGCCATAGCTTTAGAAAAACAAGCAAAAGGAATAATGGATGGACGTTTAATACCAAAACCAAGTATTGTTGAAGCGGGGTGTGGAATGTGCTTTGCATCAACTTTATTAGATGAAACAAAATGGAAACAATTTTTAAGAACAAATAATCTTAATTATGAAAAAATAAAGAGGGTGACATTTTAATGAGCGAAAAATTATATTGTAAAGGTGGCGGTTGTTCCGCTAAATTGGGAGCTAAAAAATTAAGTAAAATTTTAGGCTTAATTGATACCTATCATGATGAAAACTTATTGGTTGGTTTTGATCAACACGATGATGCTGCGATTTATCAGGTTAATGATGATCAAGCTGTTGTATCAACACTTGATTTTTTTCCACCAATGGTTGAAGATCCTTATATCTTTGGTCAAATTGCCGCAACGAATGCTTTAAGTGATATTTATGCTATGGGGGCAAAACCAATCATGGCCCTTAATATTGTTTGCTTTGATGATCAAATGGATTTGAATATATTAGGAAAGATTATTGAAGGAGGAAATGATAAACTTAAAGAAGCCAAAGTGGCTTTATCAGGAGGTCATTCCATTAAAGATACTTCAATTAAGTACGGGTTGAGTGTAACGGGGATCGTTGATCCTAAAAAAATGTATCCTAATCATACACCTAAACAAGGGGATGTACTCATTTTAACTAAAAAACTAGGTGTAGGTTTAGCCTTAAATGCAAAAAGACTAAACGATATTCAAGAAGCAACTTATCAAGAAGTGATTCAAAGTATGAATAAATATGCTTTAGCCATTTTACAAAATTATTCTATTCATGCATTAAGTGATGTGACAGGCTTTGGTTTAGCTGTTCATTTAAGTGAGATGTTAGGGGAAAATTATAGTGCCATTTTAGATCAAAATAAGATCCCTTATTTTGATGAATGCCCACGTTTTGTTGAAGAGTTTTACTTAAGTGGCGCAGCTCAAACAAATCGTCAAGCGATTGAAAATCAAGTTGTATTTGCTCAAGAAAATTTTATTTTAGAAGAAATTATTTATGATCCACAAACTAGTGGTGGATTACTTGCTAGTGTAGCTAAAGAGGATTTGACCTCTCTTTTAGAAGCTTTTAAACAAGCAAAATTACCTTGTTTTGTCATTGGTGAAATTACAAAGCGTCA
>URQL01000143.1 GCA_900550005.1 uncultured Erysipelotrichaceae bacterium | reverse complement strand
TGTGATATGTGTGCAGTAATCAATGATGGTCTGTCAGCAGCATCTAAAGAACAATTGGTTGGCAAGACGGGTGAAGAAATTGTAGATGCTGACATTGCAAAACAATTGAATAATGAATAAGAAATGGAAGAGTGAAAATGCAAAGACATAAGTTGAAATTATCAAAAAACAATATTTTGTTATATTTATTACAAATTTATATTTTTGCTTTAATTTCATGGGATTATGAAATATTTTATCAAATACCATTATTACTACTCTTTATAGTGACGTTATTAAAATATGGAAAAGTAACGCGTGCCATAAAAAGGTCATCTTTTTTTCATGGGTATTTCATAATGATGGCGTATTTTTTTCTTCAGTTTTTGTTTGGATTTACTGTGTCGCCTGCTGATTCGCAAACATATTTGATTACTGGAATAATTAATTTAATAGCAATAATATGTACCGCAGCAACTCTTGATCAATCATGGAAAATAGAAAGTATTTTAATCACAACTGTCTTAGCCTCATTTAGTGTTTCGTTTTATAACTTTATGATGAATTTAACATCATTGCTATATGGAGGTTTGGCTACACATTGTTATAAATTGTTTTTTTTAAAAGCTACATATTCACATAGTACTATACCAATGTTTTGTGCATTTTCAGTGATGGCGTTGGTTTATTTTAGTTTAAAAGATAGATGGAAAATAAGAAATATCCTATTGATTTTATATTTTACGATTTATGTTATTTTATCTGCATCTCGAAATGCATTGATTTTTATTGTTTTTGGTATTGTAATATATCCATTTTTGTTCAGTGGTAATAGGGATAATTTAGGAAAAAGATTTTTCAAACTTGTAATTGTAATAGTATCTATTTGTTGTGCAGTAGTAGCAGTGACAAAAATACCTTATTTGTATAATTTAATAGGGTATCGTATTCAAGATATATTAGAAGGATTTTTTATTGGCGATTTTTCTGAGTCATCTGCATCGTCAAGAAATGTCATGTTGATAACGGGAATTAATCTTATAAGGAAGAATTGGTTTTGGGGTTATGGATTGAATTCTTTTAGAACTTTTTCAGGTAGTTTTGGAACATGGAGTCATATTCAATATATTGAAAGTATGATTTCTGGTGGTGTTATCGCACTAATCTGTTATTTTTTCTTTAATATTAAATCGATTATTACACTTAGAAGGAGTTTCACAAAATTAGGTGGTTTTACTCTATGTTTAATGATTTATATGTTAATTTGCAATATGTTTAATGTTTGTTATATGGATAGATTTATGTGTTTGATTTATGGAATAGCGGATGCTTATATTCAAATTGAAAGGAGGAAAGAGAAAAATGTTTGTTACAATATTCACACCGACTTATAATCGGCAAAATGAACTTAATAGGTTATATGATTCACTCTGTTCTCAAACTTTTCAAAATTTTGAATGGTTAATAGTAGATGATGGATCGGAAGATAATACACGAAATGTGGTTGAAAAGTGGATTGAAGAAAGAAAAATAAATATTCGATATCATTATCAACAAAATAATGGGAAACACATTGCTATGAATTGGGCTGTTGCTAATGCTAAAGGAGATTTTTTTGTAACAATGGATTCAGATGATATTTTTCGAGATGATGGTATAGAAAAAATGGTTGATACTTGGCAATTAATTCCAGATGAACAAAAAGGAACTATTGCAAATGTAAAGGCAAGATGTTTTGATCCTTCAACAGGAAATCCAGTAGGTAGAGACATTCCACAGGATCATCAAGTATGTTCATATTTGGATGCAAAATATAAGTATAAATTCGATTCTGAAATGGTTTCAATGACTAGAATAGATGTACTTAAAGAATTTCCTAATCCAGATATACGTGGTGGATATAAAAATAACGGATTGAGATTTTATCCAGAAGGAATTTGGCAAGATTTAGCTGCAAGGAAATATAAAACATTTTTTTTAAATGATCAATTATGTGGATACACTCAAGACAATTCAGAGTCACTTTTAGGAAGAGGGAAAAAATATAATAGATATAGAGAAAATATTTATTTATGGCCACATGTAGTAAATGATAACTTCGATTATTTTTTTTATGATCCTAAAAGTTTTATTAAAGCTTTTGTTGGAATATCAATGGATGGATTTTTTTTGAAAATGAGTGTTAGAGAAATGCTGAATCAGTCAAGAGGACTAGTAAGAAAGAGTTTGACTTTTTTTCTTATACCAGTTGGCTATTTTTGCTATATAAAAAGGAGATAGGATGATTGCATATTTAATATTAAATTATAACAGTTCAAATGATTTAAAAACATGTATTGATTCGATTCAAAGAAACTGTAAAGAATATTGCATAGTTGTGGTTGATAATGGGTCTGAAAAAAATGATTTTATTAAAGCAAAAGATATATGTAATAAAGTAGGTGCAATATTTATTTCAAGTAAAAAAAATTTAGGATTTGCAAGAGGGAATAATTTAGGATTTTCTTATATTAGAAATAACATTAAATGTGATTATATAGCAATGATAAATAGCGATACAGTTATTATTGAAAATTCCTTTGAAGATAAAGTTGATGAAGCTTTTAAAAAATATAGATTTGCTATTTTAGGACCAGATGTTTTAACAGCACATTCAAATCCTATGAATGATGAATTGAATCAAATAGAGAAGGTTAAATCCAGAATTCGATATATACGCACGATTCAAAAAATTTTAAATATTCCAGTGTTGAATATTGCATATTTAATTTGTAATAAAGTGTTACAAAAAACAAAAATGAAATTATTCAAAAAAGAGCAATTTATAAATTATGATGTATTAAATTGTCAATTACATGGTTGTTTTCTTGTCTTTTCAAATTTGTATTTAGAAGAAGGTATATGTGATAAAACATTTCTTTATGGAGAAGAAGATATTCTTATGTATACATGTAGAAAGAAAGGATATACCACTTTGTATTACCCAGAAATAAAAATACAGCATAATGAGAGCCAAGCAACTAAGAAAAGTGTACCTAATATTATTAAACGAAAAAAATTTTATTATAAACATAGATTGGATTCATTGTATGTACTTTTGAGTTGTTTTGAAAAAGAGATAGAAGATGAATAAATGGAATTGGAATCCCAAAATTAAAATTTTAAGAATAATTTTCATTATATTAATTATAGTGAATTATTATGTACTATGTATATAAGTATGTTATCTAGAAATAAAATCTGCAATGAATAAAGTTTAAAAGGATAATTTTTATTATATTTTAGAATTAAAGCATGTACTGTATTGTGGCACGGTAATTGATATTATTCAAAAAAAGATTGTAGAACAGTTTTTAATAAGAAAAATTAAATTTTGATATAAAAGATTATTTTGAATAGGAGGAATGTATATTGAAGAAGACAATTGGACTTTTTGGTTGTATGGTAAATAATAATAATTTAGGGTGTTGTGCACTTACATATAGTTTATTAAATTTGATAGAACAACAATCAAAAAAACATAATTTTGAAAATAAGTATATTATTTTTGAAAGAAATCCAGATGAAGATAAAGTTCGAAAGTTGGCAGAAACATTAGATATTGATCCTAATAGAGTTATTTCAGAGAGGTCAGCAAGGTTTATACGAATATATGAAAAAAAACAAAATGATATTTGTAAAAGTAAAATATTGGAATGTGATATCATCATTGATTTGACACAAGGAGATAGTTTTACAGATATTTACGGTTTTAGTCGATTTATTTCATATACTTTGGATAAGTTTATGGTTGAAAAATTGGGAGTACCTTTGGTTCTTGGACCGCAAACATATGGACCATATAAAAAAGGGTTGACTAAGGTTATTGCGAAGAATGCAATTCAAAAAGCAAATTTTATTTTTTCAAGAGATTTATTGTCTAAGACATATTTAGCTAATATGGGAGTTAACAAAGATGTATATGTAGGAACTGATTTAGCTATTGGATTACCATATGTAAAGAAAGATAAGATTAACAAGAGTGTAGGTATTAATATTTCTGGATTATTATGGCCTGATAAGGTTGAAGGAACCAAAACCAAATTTTCTCTTAAATGTGACTATCGAGAATTTATGGTTAAAACAGTTCAATTATTTATTGATAATGGGTATAATGTTTATTTTATTTCGCACGTAGGAGCAGATTATCCAGCTTGCTGTGAAATGAAAAAATTGTTTCCAATGGCAACACTTATGGATTTGTTTGAAACACCTGTAGAAGCAAAATCATTTATTTCTGGACTTGAAGTCTTTATTGGTGCTCGAATGCATGCAACTATTGCTGCACTTTCTTCAGGAGTTCCGGTCATACCTATTGCTTATAGTCGTAAGTTTAAAGGCTTATTTGAAAATTGTAATTATGATGTAGGTATCGATTTGTTGGAATTGGATTTAAATGATAGTATTACTCGAATGAAATATTATGTAAAGAATATTGAAGAGCTTCAAAAAAAAGTAGAAATGAGTAAAATGGTTGCATACGAAAGATATGAGTTAATGTCTAATCATATGGGAGAAGTAATTTTTTAGAAAGGAAATAAATAAAATTACCATGGGAAAGATAAAGAAAAATATTATTTATCAAATGGCATATCAAATATTAGCAATAGCTAGGGGATTGGGTGCAGATGGATTAGGTCAATATTCGTATACAAATTCTATTGTTGCGTACTTTAGTATTTTTGCATTGCTAGGGGTCAATAATTATGGAACAAGAGAAATATCCAAAGCTAATGCGGAAGGTAATCGTAAAAGTATAAGTAAGGCGTTCTGTGGAATATATTACTTGCAGTTATTTCTTTCTTTAATAGTAATATTAGGATATTACGGAACAGTTATTTTATATTTG
>URQL01000142.1 GCA_900550005.1 uncultured Erysipelotrichaceae bacterium | reverse complement strand
AACCTATTCTTTAGATGAAGCCTTTGATCTTATTTTTGAAGCAACAAAACCTTTTGGTAAAGAATACCATGACTTATTACAACAGGCCCGTAAAGAAAGATGGATCGATTACTACCCACATAATAAAAAAGCACCCGGTGCTTATTCAAGCGGATGTTATGATACATCTCCTTACGTATTAATGAGTTTTATTGGTGATTTTAATTCGGTTTCAACTTTAATTCATGAATTAGGACATAGTTGCCATACAGCATTATCTACCAAATACCAACCTGCTCCTTTAGCCTCTTATCGTATTTTCGTAGCTGAAGTGGCTTCTACTGTAAATGAAATGCTTCTTATCCAATATATGATCAAACATGCACAAAATGAAAAAGAAAAAGCCGAGTTACTTTACAATTTCTTAGAAAACTGTGTTGGATTAATTTATCGTCAACCGTTCTTTGCAAATTTTGAAAACATTTTACATGTACGCGCACAAAATAATGAATCTTTAGCAAGTAAAGATATTACAGACCTTTTTGAACAACTTAATCGTGATTATTTTGGTGAAGATGTTACATTAGATGAATATGCACGTTATTCATGCTATTATGTTCCTCATTTCTATTATAACTACTATGTTTATAAATATACCGTTGGTGCATGTTGTGCTTTAGCAATTGCTTCAAGAATCCAAAAAGGTGATCAAAATCAAATCGATCACTACTTACAATTCTTAAAATCAGGATGTTCATTATCTCCTATTGAATTACTCAAATTAGCGGGTGTAAATCCATTAGAAGACGAACTCTATGATGAAGCCTTTAATTATTTTGATACGCTATTAAATGAATTTGAAACGATCATGCTTAAATAAGGAGGAAAAAAGATGAATCGTATACAAACAAGACAAATAAAAGTAGGTCCTTTAACCATTGGTGGCAATAATGAAGTCGTTATTCAATCCATGACTAATACAAAAACCAAAGATATTGAAGCCACAGTTAATCAAATTCGTCAACTTGCAAGTGCAGGATGTCAACTTGTTAGAATGGCTGTATTTGATAAAGAAGATGCCTATGCCATTAAAGAAATCAAAAAACAAGTGAATGTTCCTCTTGTTGCAGACATTCATTTTGATTATCGTTTAGCCTTGATCGCTATTGAATCAGGAATCGATAAAATTAGAATCAATCCCGGTAATATTGGTTCAAAAGAAAAAGTTGAAAAAGTCGTTGAAGCATGCAAAGCCCATCATATTCCTATTCGTATTGGCGTAAATGGAGGTTCTTTAGAAAAAGACCTACTTGAAAAATATGGTCAACCGACTGCAGAAGCGATGGTCGAAAGTGCAAAACGTCATGTTCAAATCTTAGAAGATCTCGATTTTCATGATATTTGTATTTCTTTAAAAGCCTCTTCTACTTTACTTACAGTAGAGGCTTATGAACTTGCTAGTAAAACTTTTGACTATCCTCTTCATTTAGGTGTGACGGAATCAGGTACAGCAATCGGTGGAACTATCAAATCAAGTGCTGGACTAGGAATTCTACTTCATGAAGGAATTGGTAATACAATCCGTATCTCATTAAGTGATGATCCTTGTCAAGAAATCATTGTCGCTAAAACCTTACTAAAAGAATTAACGTTCCCACTCTTGTTTCTTGCCCAACTTGTGGAAGGATCCAATACAATTTGATCCCTGTAGCTAAAGAAATCGAACACTTTTTAACAACGATCCATAGTGATATCACAGTAGCCATTATGGGTTGTGCTGTTAACGGTCCTGGCGAAGCAAAACATGCTGATATTGGTATCGCCGGAGGCGTTAATGAAGGCTTACTTATTAAAAAAGGTGAGATTATCAAAAAAGTTAAACAAGAAGAAATGGTTTCTGTTTTAAAAGAAGAAATTTTAAAAATGGTTAATGAATAGTAAAATGAGTTGTAACAAAATGTTACAACTCATTTTTACTTTGTTCTTGCAAAGCGTTCTTTCCCCCACCAATTCGGCATCAAATCTTTCAGCGTCACAGTTTCTCTTATTTCATAGTTCACTATGATCTCCATGTTTTCGTTTTCTTCATTCAACTGATACAAAAACTCACGACAGGCACCGCAGGGCATTCCACTACCGCCTCCGGACGGTGCTTCATCTCGAAAGGCAATCAGTCGCCTGATCTTTGTTTGACCGCTGTTTACATACATATTTAGTGCAGCGACTCGTTCCGCGCACAGGTTCATCACACCGCTACATGCTTCAATACAAAAACCTGTGTAGATGGTGCCGTCTGCGCTTTCCAATGCGCATACCACATGATGTGCGTAGACAAAAGGTGTCACATCCTCAGGGTGATATTCTTTCTTTGCTTGTGTATAAAGTTTTTCCCATATATCCATATCTTTTTTTTCTCTATTTTAAAACAGATTCAAATTCTTGTTTTCTTAACATTTCAATTTCTTGCTTATAAGGGGCTATCCCTTCAACATAAGGTGTTTCTAAAATTTTAGGAACCTCTTTTAAACGTGGGTGATGTACAATTGTACATAAGATGTCGAAGCCAACAAAACCATAACCAATATTTTCATGGCGATCTTTTTTTGCTCCTCGATTGTTTTTAGAATCATTCACATGTACCACTTTAATACGATCAACACCAATAATTTGATCAAACTGATCTAAAAACGCATCAAAATTACTCAAGTCATAACCAGCATCACTTAAATGACATGTATCTAAGCAGACACCTAATTTATCTTTTAACTCTACATGATCAATAATATAGGAAATTTGTTCTAAAGTATAACCTAACTCTGACCCTTTCCCAGCCATTGTTTCTAAAGCAACAACAACTTTTTGATCCGGTGTTAAAACTTCGTTTAAACCTTTAATAATTTGATTTAATCCAATTTCTTCTCCCGCTTTAACATGACTACCTGGATGCAAAACTAAAATAGAAAAGCCCATTTGTTCAACACGTTCAATTTCTTGTTTTAGAAATGAAACAGCCAATTCATACGTTTCCGGTTTGATCGTGTTTGCTAGATTGATAATATAAGGTGCATGAACAACAACATTTTTAAGATCAATATGATTTTCATGCATCAATACTTTAGCCTCTTCTACACGTAATTCTTCTACAGGTTTACGTCTTGTATTTTGTGGTGCACCTGTGTAAAACATGAAAGTTGAAGCATTATAAGATAAAGCTTCTTCTACTGAACCAAGTAAATACTTTTTACCTGACATAGAAACATGACTACCAATAATCAAATCCATGTTATCTTCCTTCTTCTCTCATTCTTTTTTCACGTTGAGCTTGTTTAGCTCGTTCTTTCTTTTGACGACGAATATCTTGTTGAATAACTGCACGTTTTTCTTTACGTACTAATTTATCAATTTCCATCTTACGTTTTTTCTTATAGCCCGGTTTTACCTTTTTAGGCTTTTTAACCATACGATTGATTTTTTGTTCTAATTCACTTGAATGGTTTGTTTTCTTTTTACGGCGTTCTCTTTGATTTAGTTCCACCCATTTTCCATTTTTTACTTCACGGTTTAAGAAAGTGATTCCTTTCTTTTCTAAATATTGAATACTTGGTTCATCTTCAACATCATAAATACTATAACAGATACCTGTATATTTACCTCTACCACATCTTCCTGCACGGTGAACATAATAATCTAAGTCGGCTGGAAAATCCATTGAAATAATATGGCTGGCACCATCAATATCAATTCCTCTTGCTGCAATATCTGTAGCAACAATATATTGGTAATCCATATTGTAAATTCGACGCATCATTTGACGACGTTCTCTTGGTTCTAGATCACCATGGATTTCTCCAACTCTAAATCCTTCTTCATGAAGTTTTTTTGAAATTTCAGAAGCTTCTGTTCTTTTATTACAAAAGATAATGCAAATATAAGGATCAATAACCGCCATAATTTGTTTTAATACTTCATAACGTTCTTTATGACGAGCCGGAACTAAAACATGTTCAATATTATCATTAGAAATTTTCTTTTCATTTGAAGTAATGATTTTAGGTTGAGACATATATTTTTTCAAGAACGGATGCATACTTTGAGGAATCGTTGCACTAAACACAAGCATTTGAAGATCATCTTTCATTTTTCCCGCAACGGCATCGATGTCTTCTAAATAACCAAAATCAAGTGTCATATCGGCTTCATCAACAACAAAAACATCCGCTGTTGTAATTTGTAATGCTTGTTCATCTAAAGATAAATCTTTAATTCTTCCTGGTGTTCCAATAACAATATGGGGTTGTATTGATAATTTGCTAATTGCTTTTTGTTTGTCTTTTCCACCAACAACAAGCATCACACGTAAATTTGGCTCTTCTTTAACAAACAAACGAGCTTGATCATAAATTTGTGAAGCAAGTTCACGTGTAGGAGCCGTGATTACAGCCTGTACTTGGTCTTTTTCTAAGTCAATTTGATTTACAATAGGTAATAAAAAAGCATGTGTTTTCCCTGTACCTGTTTGTGAGATCCCAACAATATCTAATTTTTTCATAAATAAAGGGATCACTTTTTGTTGTATATCTGTAGGTTCTCTAAAACCTAAAGTTTCAATTGTTTTATAAATAAAAGGTTTAAATGCAAAATCTTTAAATTGTTTCATCCTTTTCACTCCTTCCAATTTTTTGTGTATACCACCGTATTTTACCAAATTTAAAACCTTATTGTCAATCTTTAATCACAAAATCTCGGTAGCCTCATATATTAAAGTGAGGAGTGAACATAATGGAACCTTACCCTTACTTTAATTCATCCATATACTATAATGAGCCCTATTATTATCCTTTTCCACAAAACAAACGATTCCCCCTTACTTTTAATATGAATCAAACCTTGAAAACTGCACAAAAAACTTTAGTGACGATCAATCAGAT
>URQL01000141.1 GCA_900550005.1 uncultured Erysipelotrichaceae bacterium | reverse complement strand
ATGGAATCGTTTATGTTCGTATGTTAGGGGCTTGCGCTGGATGTTCAATGATCGATGCTACTTTAAAAGATGGTGTTGAACAAATCTTAATTGAAGAAGTTCCTGGGGTTGTTGAAGTTGTGGCTGTTTAATTAAATAATGAAAAAAGAATAAAACAAAAATGACACAAATTTGGTACAAAATTTTTAAAAAAGTGTGGTATACTAATAGAGTAGAAAAATCTTTCTACTTTTTTCTTTTATTCTAAGCAAAAAGGTTGATTTCTATACTCAAATTGGGTATAATCATGACCGTTGAGTTTTATTTGTATTTATTTGTCTAAAATTGCCAAAATAAATTGAGGTGATTTTCGATGGTACAAGAAGATAGTCAAAAAAAATTAGGGGAATTATATCAAAGTATTGATTTACCTAAAGATTTAATTGAATACATGTTAAATCTCTATCAAACTCATCACAACAAGTAATAAGCTCTTATTAAGAACCACTAGATGGGGATCGATGATGTGGTGGCAACCCTTTATTAAAGAAGGTGCCGTTTACCTAAGCGAGTTTTACTCGGACAATAAGAGGGAAATCTATGATGATTAGGCTTTCCTCGGGAAGCTTTTTTATTTGTATAAAAAATTAAACAGGGGGAAGAAAGATGAAAGAAAAAATTTTATTTACATCTGAATCTGTATCTATTGGTCACCCAGATAAAGTTTGTGATCAAATTTCAGATGCAATTTTAGATGCTTGTTTAGCCCAAGATCCATATTCAAGAGTGGCTTGTGAATGTTTTACAACAACAAATTTAGTTGTTATTGGTGGGGAAATCACTACAAATGCAAAAGTTGATTATGAACAAGTGGCAAGAGATACGTTATTATCTATTGGTTACAATGATGCAAGTATTGGTATTGATGGAAATACTTGTAGAATTGAAGTAGTTATGGATACACAATCTGCTGACATTGCTTTAGGAACAAACAAGGAAGTTGGTGGCGCTGGAGATCAAGGGATTATGTTTGGTTATGCTACAAATGAAACAGAAGGGTATATGCCTTTAGCAATTTCAATTGCTCATCAATTAGTACGTGTGGCTACAGAAAAAAGACAAGCTGGTGAATTTAAACATGCTCGTCCAGATATGAAATCACAAGTTACTATGGATTACACAGATCCTCAAAATCCAAAAGTGGATACAATCTTAATGTCAATTCAACATGATGAGGATTATAATGAAGTTGAATTTAAAGATTATATCAAAAATGAAATTATGTATTATGTTGTTTCTAAGTACAATATGAATAAAGATTTCAAAGTGATCATCAATCCTACAGGTCGTTTTGTTATTGGTGGACCTCATGGAGATACAGGACTTACAGGAAGAAAAATTATTGTAGATACTTATGGTGGTTACGCTCGTCATGGTGGGGGTGCTTTTAGTGGAAAAGATCCATCTAAAGTAGACCGTTCTGCAGCTTATATGGCACGTTATATCGCTAAAAATATTGTTGCTGCTGGACTTGCTTCAAAAGCAGAAATCCAATTATCTTATGCTATTGGGGTAGCTGAACCTACAAGTGTTTTTGTGGAAACATTTGGGACAGCTAAAGTGAGCCAAGACACATTATTAGAAGCTATTAAAGAAAACTTCGATTTAACACCAAATGGGATTATTACAAGCTTAGATTTATTAAGACCAATCTATTCAAAAACAGCTGCTTATGGTCATTTTGGACGTGGGGATTTAAACTTACCATGGGAAAAATGTGATAAAGTGGATGCATTAAAAAAATACTTATAGAAGATACCTGAAAGGGGTATCTTTTTTTAAAAAATATAATCATTTTTAATGTAATTTAAAGCGTAATGGTGTATAATAAAAGTACAAAAGGAGGGGATTGTTATGAAAGTAATTGTAAGAGGAAAAAACATTGAAATTACTGAAGCAATCGAAAACAAAATCACTAAACAACTATCTAAATTGGATAAGTACTTCATCATTAGCGATGATGTAGAAGCAAAGGTATTAGTAAGAACTTATCCTAGAGGACAAAAGATAGAAGTGACGATTCCTACTAATTATGTAACATTACGTGCAGAGGAAGTAGATGATGATTTGTATGCAGCCATTGATACAGTCATCGAAAAAATTGAAGGGCAAATTAGAAAACAAAAAACAAAATTGAGTCGAAGAAATAAACAAACATTTAATTTATCTTTAATTGAAGATGAAGAAAAGAATGAAGAAGACGTGTTAGTAAGAACGAAAGTCATTACACCTGAACCAATGGATTTAGAAGAAGCAGTTATGCAAATGGAATTGCTAGGACATTCATTCTTCGTTTATCGTGATAGTGAAACGGATTCAATCAATGTTGTTTATGCCCGCCATGACGGTGGTTATGGTCTAATTGAAACAGAAGAAAAATAATAAGAAAAATTTATAAATGAATTTTAACCAGGAGGAAATCACTTCTGGTTTTTTTATAAATAAAAAAATGAGGATAACCTCATTTTTTTGCTTTTATACCTTGATAAGTATCTCTTTTTTTCATTTCTTTTGTAATATCATTTAAGATCGTTACTTTTTTAATGGACCACAAAGGACCATAAAGATCATCCTGCTTTCCATCTCCAGTTAAACGTTGGATGATGACATAGTCAGGAATGTATTCGATTTGATCTACAACAAGTTGGATATAATCTTCTCTACTCATAAAATCAAGATGATTTTGGACCATATAACGTTCAATAGGCGTATTTTTTAGAACATAAAGCATATGGATCTTAATTCCTTGAATATCTTTTTTAGATAGATATTGGACGGTTTCTAACATCATTTGTTTTGTTTCAACAGGTAAACCGTTAATAATATGTACACAAACTTGAATATGACGTTTTCTTAATTCATCTAATGCTTTTTCAAAAACATCTAAACTGTATCCGCGATTAAACCATTTTGCTGAAGCTTCATGAATGGTTTGTAATCCAAGTTCTACCCATAAATCAGTTCTTTGACTTAAATCTTCAAGATAATCTAAAATTTCAGTGGTTAAACAATCAGGACGAGTGGCAATATCGATACCGACGACATTTTCTTTATTTACAAATGGTTCAAAAGTTGCCTTTAGTTTTTCTAAAGGACCATATGTATTGGTATTTGCTTGAAAATAAGCGATATATTTACAATCAGGCCATTTTTGGTTCATCATTTGACTCACTTTATCAAATTGGATCATTAAATCATCTTTAGGATCACCAGCAAAATCTCCAGAGCCACTATCACTACAAAATAGACATCCACCTACACCAACTTTACCATCACGATTAGGGCAGGTAAAACCTGCATTTAATGAAATTTTAGCTACCTTTGTGTGGTATTTATTTTTTAAGTAATAATTGAACGTATGATAACGTTTATCATCTAATGTATATTTAAAATTCATTTTTAATCACCACGACAATTATAACATGAAAAGGATGTGAAAACTATGCTTTTAGAGGTATTTGATTTAGTATACAAGGATCATGATCAAGTTATTTTGGATAAAATCCATTTAAAATTTAATGGTCCTGGTCTAGTTTGGATTAGTGGTAAAAGTGGGAGTGGGAAGACGACACTGCTTCATTTGATAGGCCATATTTTAAAGCCAACAGCAGGTGAGATTTTAATTGAAGGTATTTCTTTAGAAAATAAAGCAAGATTAAAAAAACTAGATTTATATTTACAAGAAGTCTCTTTTATTTTTCAAGGTTATCATTTAATTGATGGATTAACTGTCATGGAAAATTTAACTTTATTTGGATTTGATCAAGAAGCTATTAAAGAAGCTTTGAGAAAAGTAAAAATGGAGGATTATGAAAATGAAAAAATCGATCATTTATCAGGTGGACAAAAACAACGGGTAGCGATCGTTAGAGCGCTTTTAATTCATCCTAAAATTTTACTTTGTGATGAACCTACAGCAGCTTTAGATCATGAGAGTGCTTTAATTATTCAAAAGTGTTTAGTTTCTTTAGCAAAAGAAAGCTTAGTTCTTGTAGTTAGTCATGATGAAAAGATCTTTTCTAAATGTTGTTATCGTCACCTTGTTTTAGATCAAGGGAAGGTGGTACAAGATCATTCTAAACCAATGCATTCTAATTTGAATACACAGTTTCAACTCGCCTTGCGTAAAAAGAAACAAAAATACAAGTTTATTTTTTTAGATTTAAGAGCTAAAAAAGGACGTGTTTTAATGACTTTATTAGCTCAAAGTTTGGCTGTTTTGATTTTGTTTACATTGTTTGGAATCATGGGAGGTATGGAAAAAAGGTTGCAAAAGTTTGAAAATCAAAGCATGGATAAACAATGTCTTACCTTAACAAAACAAGATCAAAGTGAATTTACAGCAGAGGAAATTGAAAAAATAAGTCAGGATTATGCGATTACTTACTCACAAAAAGAAAAAGTATTACTGAATTTAACAAGTGATCACGACCGTCATTTTGTATTATTACCAAGCTATTCATTTCAAATCAATGGGCATCTGCCTAAAACAAATCGTGAAATTTTAGTTTCTTACGATTTAGCAAAACAATTCACTATAAATTTAGACGAAATCATTGATTATGATTTAGAACTGAATTTAAATGGACAAAAACAAACTTTTAAAGTAACTGGCTATAGTCAAGATCCATTGAATGAAAATACGATTTATTATCCTAAAGTTTATTTAGAAGATCAAACTTATCAATTTATGGAAACGGGGAGTTATTATTTTGAATTAGAAAATAAAGAAGAAGTCGCTAAGATGATTACTTCTTTAAAAAATATAGATTATCAAAATGAATATTATCTTTTTATTAAAAACACACAAGATTTAATGCAAAGTATAACAATGGCTTTGATGTTTTTTTGTTTTATTGTCTTGATGATTGCAATGATGATGAGTTATTTAATG
>URQL01000140.1 GCA_900550005.1 uncultured Erysipelotrichaceae bacterium | reverse complement strand
AAAGTTACTATAAAGTTACCATTATAAGAGAACGGCTTATTTGTCGTTCTTTTTTTCATATCTTTAAGAAATCGTAAGCGCCAAATAAAATAGTGTATTTAAAAAGTCGATTGAATTGATACGATAATGTTGATCTTTTTAATCGGCTTTTATTTCAAATTCTTCTTTTATCTCTTCACGTAAAAGATCATTGTTGTTTTTCAAATATTCATTGTCAGATTTCAGGCTGTCAATGGTACTATTTAAGGATGCGATTATAGTATCCTGAGATGCAATCGTGGCTTTTAATTCTTCAACAGACTGTGATAGATTAGCGATTATCAAAGCTGAATTTTCAACTGTACATGTGGTAGAATCAGCCATCAGCAGCACCTCCATTTCATATGCTTATTATACCATAAACAGGACTATCTTTCTATGAAATCAGGGGATTACAGTACAACTTGTGGATAACTCTTTTTAATGGTTTTAGGTTGTTCGATGGACAGTCCTTCAAGTAACCATCTGAACTGCTGAGGTGTAATTTCCTGAGCTTCAAATTCATCTCTGGGCCATTTGAATTCACCATTTTCAAGTTTTTTATAAAGCAGAACAAATCCATCACCTTCATAATTCTTGAATTTCTTCCACAGAAAAGAAACATTGAATTAGAAAACGGATCAAGATGAAAACAATGTTGAACGATAGCTGATAGTCCATCAATCTGTTTCCTCATATCTGTATAGCCAACAGCTATGTAGATATGTTCAGCTTTTGAAATATCTCCAATCATAACAGTGATTTCAAAAGAGGTTCAACAGATGAATAAGGTGTACTGGAATCAAGCTCTATTTTGATACTGCCTTTGATAATCATTATTTTTTCATTATTGCATACTTGTCTGTCAACAGGTATAAAAGCAACCTCATTTTTAAGTTCAGTATCTTTGTTGATATGATTGCACAAAATAGTTTTAATCTTTTGTTGATATTTGTAGTAAGTCGATACCTTAATATTATTTCTTTCGCAGAAATCTTGAACACATAAATGTAAGCGTAAAAGTAACTAGCACTGATATTTAATTATTTTTTAAGTTATACTTTAGTCATCTCATAGAGATAGAAAGAGGTGACTTTTTATATGCGTTCTAATTTCGATTGGAATTTTATTTTGAATGATCAAATCAACAGTGGTTTGTCCATCCGACAATACTGTATCCAAAACAACATCTGTCAAGCTACTTTTTATAATCACAAAAAATTAGCTAAACATCAATCAGACATTTCTCCTGTTTTTCAACCTGTCGAAATTATTCATGATGATATCTCTTTGACTATTAATGGCATCCATATTTCTTGTCATAAAAATGATTTACATTTTATCTTGGAGGCTTTCAAATGATCCTTGATACGAGTGATGTCAAAAATATTTATTTATGTACTGATAAAGTTGATTTTAGAAAACAGATCGATAATCTTGTTGCTTTTATATCTCATCATTTTGATGTTGATATCCTTGATCGTTCTTTATTTATTTTTATCAACAGAAATAAGTCCAAATTGAAAATCATTTATTATGATGGTTCTGGTTTTTGGCTTCTTTCTAAAAGAATGGAAAAAGGTAAATTTAAAATGATTTTTGATGACAATACTTCTCTTAATCAACTCTCTTCTCAACAGCTTTCTTTCTTGCTTGAAGGTCTTGATTTTAATCGTGATCATGTCGAAAAAAATAGTAAAATCCATTATCCTATCTAATTGATTATGGTATAATAAACAAGCAGAACGGAGGGATGATGGCTAAAAATCTAGAAGACTTAAGTTATAAAGAATTACTTCTTGTAGCTCAAGAAATGAAGAATACAATCGCCTCATTAGAAAAAACAACTAAAGATTATGAAACTCAAATCCGTTCTTACATGAATAAACTTTATAAAGGGAAATCTGAAAAAACGCCAAGTGGACAATCAAGTATTTATGCTCAACTTTTTAATGAAGTAGAAGCAATCGATGATGCTAATAATAATGAAGAAGTTCAAGAAGAAATTAAAATTGAACCTAAAAGAAAAAAGAAAGGTAAAAATAAAAAGCATATCAATTATGGTGTGGTTGAAAAAGAAACAATAATCGAACATGAATTACCTGAAGATGAACAAAAATGTGAAGTATGCGGAAGTCCATTAAGAAAGATATCATCCCAAGTAGCACGTGTTGAACTTGTTTATCATAAACCTTATTATGAAAGAGTGATCCACAAACAAGCAGTTTACGAATGTGTCAAGAAATGTGAACCAGTAAGTGAAGGACCACATGGAGATGAACAGATCATTAAAGCACCAGTTCCAAAAGCATTATTACCAAAGAGTTGTGTATCACCATCATTGATGGCATCGATCGTCTATAATAAATTTGAAAAATCATTACCACTCTATAGACAAGAAACAGAGTTCAATGAATTAGGAGTTGGATTAACGAGACAAACAATGGCAAATTGGTTAATAAGATTAAATGATCTTTATTTAAAGCAAGTCATTGAATATATGAAAAAAGAGCTAAAGAAATCACATTTGATGCTTATAGATGAAACAAGAGTAGAAGTATTGAAACATCCTGATCATAAACCATCACCATCTAATTCCTATGTATGGGTAGCACGAACAGGAAAATATGAAGAAAAGCAAATCGTGTTATTTGAATAAAAAAAGGAAGAGATTATGAGTATGCCAAAGAGATGGTAGAAAACTATGAAGGGATGATACAAACAGATGGATATCAAGCGTATGATGATTTAGAAAATATCCATATAGGGTGTTGGCAACATACAAGGAGGAAATTTACAGAAGTCTTAGATACATTACCAGAGAATTATAAAAAAGAAGATACACAAGCATTTAAGCTAAAAGCAATGATAGATAAAATGTACCGGATCGAAAGAAGGATCCAAGATTTAGGAGCAGAAGAAAGAAAAATGGTAAGACAAGCAAAAACTAAAAAGCTTGTGGATGACTTTTTTGAAATCGTACATGAAAACTATGACATTTTAGATGAAGCACCATGGAATGAGAAATTCAAGAAAGCAATAAGTTATGCGTATCTACAAGAAGAAAAACTAAGACGAGTGTTAGAATATGGAGAAGCAGAGTTGTCAACGAATCAGATAGAAACGACGATAAGGAATTTTGCAATAGGAAGAAACAACTGGATGTTCTTCAATACAATAAGTGGAGCAAAAGCAGGAACAGCATTGTATTCGATTATTGTAACAGCCAAAGAAAATGGACTAAAAGTATAGGATTACTTAGAATACTTATTCGATCAAATAAGGAACATAGAAATGAATGAAGAAGAATTAAGTAAAATAATGCCTTGGTCTAAAGAAATACCAGAAGAAATAAAGAAAACAAAAAAAGCATAGAGATATGCCTTTTTTTGGCGTACAAAAATGAACAAAGACATCTAAATAAAGATGTTTTTTTATTTGCCAATTGCTGGTTATTTTGATGCTTACACTTTTACTGGAATCGGTAGAAAAATAATTACGTTTTACAAAAATTAAATTTTAACTATTTAAAAAGTAAACCATTTCTGATTTACTTTTATAAATTATAAATATTTATTACTATTTTGCATCAATTAATAATTCTTTTGGACTTTTCTTTAAATTGCTTGACGAAGATATTAGTAAAGAAATTATAAGAACTATTGACATAAATAAAATCACATAGATCATTAATTTTGGAGTTATATTAATTTCTAAACTTGTTAGTGTTTTATTAAATCCATCTACTTCAGCTCCACCTCCAAGTTGGCTAGATGCTGACTGTTTAGCAATTTGTTTTGCTATAGTACCAGTGACTTTACTTAATATGTTATTTCCAATCATACTTGCTGTATAAGTAGCTAGAAAGTATGATCCTATAAATGCTGGGATTGATACAAATACTAGTTCAATAATAAATTGTCCGAATATTTTAACTTTTGAAATTCCTAATGAAAGTAAAATTGCAATTTCTTTTTTTCTAGCATTCATCCATAAAAACAATAGTAATGAAACTGTAACACCAGCAAATAATAATGATCCTGCAAATAATTTATTAGCTATTTTATATATACCTGATATTGATTGTTGTAGTGCTGGGTAATTATTTGAACTTTTAATCAAATTATATTGTTGCCAATCTATATCGAGTTTTTCAATATTTTTAATAACCTTATCTAAATTTTTATCACCTTTTACGAAAAATGTTGCATCTTGATATACTGCAGTATCCTCTGTATTTCCATATACTTTTGCAGCTGTATCTAAATCAGTTATCAAAGTATTTTCGTAAAGTTCTTGGGCTGCAGTAACACCACCTTCATTATGACCATCAAAAAGACCTTTTATTTCAACTTCTACAGTTTCATTTGCACCTTTTTCATTATCGGCATCAAATAAATTAGATTTTATTTTAATTTTATCTCCAATTTTTAAATTGTTTTTTTCTGCTAAGTCTTTATGCATTAAGATCTTGTTTTTATCATTTTCATTTAAGTGTTCCCCACTAGACAATTTGTAAGCTCCTGAGATAAACTTATTTTCTTTTGATGAATCATTAACTCCCGTTAACATAACAGTTCTTTTAAAGTTTTTTGCTCTTTCTGGTGATTGTCCAGAAAGTGTTTTTTGAGTTTCTATTATATCATTATCTACTAAATCGGCAACACTATTGATTCTTTTTACGTATGAATCAATATCTTGAGATTCAGCAATTTTTTTAATATCCTGTCCTTTTATATTGCCACCGCCTCTTGGTGTTCCAAAATTAACTCTTCTATTTATTTCCATAGAGAAACTATTTGTTATATTTCCGAAAGTTTCTTTTGAAGCTCTGTTCGTAGCATCTTTGATCGATAAACTAATAAGACAAAGCGTTGACATAGCAGTTATAACTAACAATATAATTATTGATTTTAGACTTTTTCTAGTTACATATGCAAAT
>URQL01000139.1 GCA_900550005.1 uncultured Erysipelotrichaceae bacterium | reverse complement strand
AATCTCATCAATAATATCTAAAGAAATGATTCCTTCAAAATAATAACGACTAAACATGTTAGCAATCGATTCGGGTGAATTATAACTTGTGATAAACGAACCAATCGTTTTTCTTTTCACTCGTTCAAAATCTTCTTTTGTGATTTGAATTGTTTTTGCCTTTTTAATTAAATCATAAAGGTAATCTCTTAATTCTTGATAAGAGGCACTATCGCCACCAATTTGAATAAAAGAATAATCTCTTTCTTGAGTAAACCCAGCACCAAAAGAATCGTTGATCCATCCTTTTTCTAAGAGTTCTTCATAAATCGGACTGCTTTTTGAAAATAACAGATCCAATAATAAATTCATTGCCAGTTCTTTTTTAATTTTTTCTTTACCTGACTTAGGGGTATCATTGATTTTGATTGCCAGCATAAGTTTAGGCATAACAACATCCATATACAATGTTTCTTCTTTAACTGCTACACTATCAGGTTCATTGATTTCTTTTCGAATAATGGGTTGAGGATTGGCAAAATGTTTTTTAACTTGATTTTCACGAATTAAATCCATCATTTTTTTAGGATCTAAATTTCCTACAACAAAAAGCATCATATTACTTGGATGATAGAAAGTATGATAACTTTTTTCTAACATTTCTACTGTTGTACGATTTACAGTTTCAATGGTTCCGGCAATATCGATTTTAACAGGATGATCATGATATAAAGAAGCGATTGAACCAAAATAATTGCGCCAATCGGGATCATCATCATACATTGAGATTTCTTGACCAATGATCCCCTTTTCTTTTTCAACACTTTCTTTTGTAACGGCGAGTTCTTGAACAAAGTCAAGTAACAATTCAACACATTCATCAATATGATCAGCCGTTGAAAATAAATAAGAAGTTCGACTTGAACTTGTAAAAGCATTGGTACTTGCACCTAGTAATGAAAATTGATCACTTACATCACCTTGTTTTGTATCAAACATTTTATGTTCAAGAAAATGCGCTACGCCATCTTCTACTCGAATCATTTTATCTTCATTTAAAGGAACAAAAGAAGTATCAATTGAACCAAAACGTGTAGAAAATAGCCCATAAGTTTTACTAAAACCGTATTTAGGTAATAAATAAACATTTAATCCGTTTTCTAATGTTTCATGATAAAGTGTTTCTTTAATGGTTGTATATTCAATTTTTTCCATAAGCTACTCCTTTCCAGCAAGTAAATAAACGGTATCTAATTTAACTTTTTTACTTACACGAATCACATCATCTAAAGTAATTTGGTTAAGTTTTTGGCGATATTGTTCATTTGTTTCCTCTTTGTTTGTGATATCACGATTATATTTTAAAGCGATGATATTTAAAGCATCATCATCTGTTTTCTTTAATGAATTTTCGAACATTGTTTTTGTAATATCCAATAAAGAGGGATCAAATTCTCCTTTTTGAATCGTTTCAAGTTGTTCATGGATCAAATCCATTGTCTTTTGGTAATTTTTTGTTTCAATTCCAGCATTAATGATCATAATCCCATTAAATACATCATAACTTGAAGAAATATAATAACACAAGCTGTTTTTTTCACGAACATTTTTAAATAAAAGCGAATGAGAGAATCCACCTAAAATACCATTAAAAATTGTGAAAGCATAATGGTCACTGCTTGTAAAATCGGTATTGATCGTATAACCAATATTTAATTTAGCTTGGACTAAGTCTTGTCTTTCTTCAATGACTTTTACTTCTGTTTTTGTACTTTTAAAAATAAGCGAAGAAGCGATTTCTTGTTCACGTTTTGTAAAAATCAATTTATTTTTAATGATATCTAATCCATTCTCAGGTAAATCTCCAACAATATAAAGATCGATTTTATCATTTTGAATACATTGCAAATAATAATCATATAATTGTTTTGAAGTGATTTGATCTAAATCTTCTTCATATCCAAAAGTAGATATGCCTAAAGTTTGATTTTCACCCATTTCTTGAAATAATCTTTCTAAAGAATAAGAATACTTATCATCTTTTAAAGATTGCAAACGCCATTTTAATTCTTGTTTCTTTTGATTAAAAACACTTTCTTTAAAATGATCCTCTTCAATATTTGGGTCAAATAAAATATCATGTAGTAATTGAATTTGTTTTTCAAAAAAATGGTCTTCATTTTTTAAATACTGTTCATCCACAAAACGGGAAATCAATGTGATCACATGAGCTTGCCCTTTTGTAGCAATGGAGCTAGAAAAAGAAGCTCCATACAAATCTTCAAGATAACTTGAAAATTTCTTTGACGTATTGTACTTCTTTGTTCCTCCTGTAAACATAAAACTTAGCAAAGTTCTAAGGGTTGTTGTTTGTCTTGTTAAAGGAGCTGCCATTTTTAAACAAATAGTAATATTTTTAAATTTTTTAGTAGGAATAAGATGTAATCTATATCCATCAAGTTCAATTGTTTTATCCATTCTAACACCTCTATTTTATTGTTTGAATTTAATTAAAGAATATACCTATTCTTCTTTGTATCCTCTGATTAATACTTCTCTTGGTTTTGATCCAATTTGTGGTCCAATAACCCCATTTTGTTCTAATTGATCGATTAAACGGGCAGCTTTATTATAACCAATTCTAAATTGCCTTTGCAATAAAGATGCGCTCGCTTTTTGTGATTGAATAACAAATTCTCTAGCCATTTCGTATTCTTCGTCATCATCATCGTAACTTGAATTAAAAGTGGAGCTTGTCGCTTTAATATTGGTATATTTTTCATCGTAATGAACTTCTTGTTGTCCTTTGACAAATTCCACGATTTTTTCCACTTCTTCATCCGAAACAAATGCACCTTGCACACGGACAGGGTGACTTGAACCCATTGGTGAAAAAAGCATGTCGCCTTTTCCTAACAGTTTTTCTGCTCCGGATGTATCTAAAATCGTACGTGAATCAATACTTGATGAAACGGCAAATGCAATTCGAGAAGGGATATTAGCTTTGATCACCCCTGTAATAACATCCGTTGATGGTCTTTGTGTTGCCACGATCAAATGAATCCCAGCTGCACGAGCCATTTGTGAAATACGCATAATGCAATCTTCTACATCTTTACTTGCAACCATCATTAAATCTGCAACTTCATCCAATATAACGACAATAAAAGGTAATTTTTCTAAGATTTCATTTTCCTCACTTGGATTATTTTCGATATAACGATTGTATCCTGCCATATTACGAACATTGTATTTGGCAAATAAATCATAACGTCTTTCCATTTCTTCAACGATCATTCGTAAAGCTACAGCTGCTTTTTTAGGATCCGTAACTACGGGCGCTAAAAGATGCGGGATACCATTGTAATTTGTTAATTCTACTTTTTTTGGATCAACTAATAATAACTTCACTTCATCTGGCTTTGCTCGCATTAAAATCGAACAAATCATGCTATTTACACATACGGATTTTCCTGAACCTGTTGCTCCAGCAATGAGTAAATGAGGCATCTTGTTAAGTTCTGCATAGATAGAATTACCAGTTACATCTTTACCTAGAGGAACTAACAATTTGCTTTCATCGTATTTTTGAGGGATATCTTTAAATACTTCTCTAAAAGTAACGGTATTTGCTTCAAGGTTTGGTATTTCTATACCTACTGCCGATTTTCCAGGGATCGGTGCTTCAATGCGGAGATCTTTAGCAGCTAAAGCCATTTTGATATCATCTTGAAGTTGTATAATTTTATTTACGCGTGTCCCTGTTTCAATCGTGATTTCATATTTGGTTACAGAAGGCCCAATATAAACATTTTTGACTTTGGCATTAACACCAAATTGTTTTAAAACTTGAATCAATTTTTTGGCATTACTTGCTGCAAATTGGCTAGCTTGCTTGTGATTAGAAGAATAGTGGATCGGATTGAGTAAAGATAAAGGTGGAAAATGGTATTCCTTAACTACAGGAACTTCCTTTTCAAGACGAACCTCTTCATTTTTGGATTGTTCTACTAAAATACTGTCAGTTGAATCATCCGGTTGTTCTTCTTCTTTCGCTTCAACCATCGTTTCTTTATCATGAGGTAAGGAATCATTATAATTTTCAATAACAATTTCTTCTTTTTCTAAAATAGAAGGTTCTTCTTGAATTTCTTGGTCCTCTTGTTCTTCTTCTAAAGCAAAGGTATTGTCCTCGTTTTCAGCTGAAATCACTTCTACCGGCTCTTCTTTTTCATCATCAAATACTTTTTCTGGGAAAAAGGCTGGTTTTTTCTTCTTTTTCATTTCACTTTTTTGCTTACTTGCTTCTACAAGCTGATGATAATGATCAATTTGTTTTTGTTTGAATTTGAGTACTTTTTGTTGATGTTTAATATAGATTCTCCCTAAAATAAGGGCTAATCCAACAAGTAAGATCAAAACACATGCAATTAACGTCCCTACATAATCAAAAAGCATACTAAAGCAACCATAAAGTAATGAACCAATGAGTCCTCCTCTTAGAATTTCGGGTTGACTAAAGAAAAGGTCAACAACTTGCATTCCTTTGATCATATGATCACTTGGAATAGACGCTAAAATGATTAAAGCTAATAAAACTAAATAGGTCCCTACTGCTTCAGGTGAAGTTGTTGAAGGTATTTTTAATTTAACGAATAAATAAATAGCAAATAATAAGATCAAACCATAAAGTATGCCAATGAAGTTTCCAAAAAAGTAAGCAAAAAAGTAATGCGCATAACGTCCTACAAGTCCAAGTTGTAAACTGGCAATCAATACGATGAAAATAACAATGAGCATCGTAATTCTCAGTTGTAACGTTTCATTAAAAACTTTTTCTTCTTTTTTATTTTTTCTTTTTTTTGTACTCGCCATAAAATCCCCCTTTGTCTACTTAAAAAAAGCAAGTAAAACTTGCTTATATTTCAATAATAACAGGTAAAATTACAGGTTTTTTTCCTGTTTGTTTAACAATATATTTATAGCTACGATCTTTAATAATTTGTCGAATTTCTGTATTATCGACTTCTTGTTCTTTGTATTCTAACAATGTA
>URQL01000138.1 GCA_900550005.1 uncultured Erysipelotrichaceae bacterium | reverse complement strand
TGTATTCCTGTGCACGATTAAAATCAAATAGGACACCATCTAAATCAAATAAAAGTGTTTTATAGTTCTTCATCATCAAATACAACAGCGTTTTGTTTAAATTCCTTAATACGTGCTAATGAATATAAATCATAACCACGATCTAAAATCATTTGATGCCCAGATTGGAACACTTTATCAATTACAATTCCAACTCCATCCATTTTTGCACCTGCTGCTTTGATCATTTCTTCTACACCTAAGAAAGCTTGACCATTTGCTAAAAAATCATCAATAAATAAAATATGATCCATTTCATTAATAAATTCTTTTCCTAAACAAATTGTATAGGATTTGTTTTTTGTAAATGAAAATACTTCAGATACATAAGCATCATCCATTGTTGATGGTTTTGCTTTTTTAATGAATACCATAGGTACATTAAATCTTTTTGCACACATAAAAGCAGGAGCTATCCCACTACTTTCAATAGTCATAACTTTTGTAATTGGGTACTTTTTAAAATAATCATAGAATGCATCACCAATTTGTTCCATTAAAACAGGATCCACTTGATGATTTAAAAAAGCATCCACTTTTAAAACTTTTCCATCAATAACTTTACCTTGATTTTTAATTGCTTGTTTTAATTCAAACATTTTTTTTCTCCTTTAATATAAAACCTTTTTTTGACATTTTTTGCATTATTTAGAAATAAAAAAGACTTTCCACTTATAAAATAAGTGGAAAAGAGTCTATTTATTTATAATTTGTACTTTTTCTTTCGTTAAAGCATCTTTCCATTTCACTTTCTACATATCGAATTGATAAGTATGCACCTAAAACAGTAGTGATTCCAATGGACGCAGCTCTAATTAATCTTGTTTTCATCTATTTTCCTCCTTATTTAACTGTTTAGTCAATTATAACATATTAAATAAAAATTACAATTTTATTTTAAAAAAAGACTAAGCTTTTTTATGGCTTAGTCTTGGTTTGCTTTAATCATTAATTCACAAATTTTATTAGAGAAAGCAATTGGATCTTCTACTTCAAATCCTTCAATTAATAAAGCTTGATCATATAATAATTTTGCATAATCTTTAATTTTATCTTGATTTGTAATGGTTTGTAATGCTTTAAAAATAGCATGGTTTGGATTAATTTCAAGAATACGTCCTGCTTTCATGGCATTTTCTTGACCTGGCATTTGTGCCAATACTTTTTCCATTTCAAAAGATAATCCTTCACTACTTACTAAACATACAGGATGTGTTTTAAGTCTTCCTGAAACTTTAACATCAACAACTTTATCTCCTAAAGCTTCTTTTAATGAATCTAATAAAGGTTTGTTATCTTCATTTTGTTTTTCGATTTCTTTCTTTTCTTCTTCGCTTTCTAAATCCAAATCTCCTTGAGCGATGTTTTTAAATGTTTTACCATCATAATCTTGCATCATTTGAATTACGAATTCATCTACATTATCTAACATATAAAGTAAATCATAACCTTTGTCTTTTAATAATTCACATTGAGGTAATTTAGAAATTTTTTCAATAGATTCACCAGAAGCAAAATAAATATGTTTTTGATCTTCTTTCATCTTTTCAACATATTCTTTTAATGTAATCATTTTTTCTTCATTAGCAGAATAATACATTAATAAATCTTGGAGCATATCTTTTTTCATACCATAAGATTGGTAAATACCATATTTTAATTGTAATCCAAAGTTTTTAAAGAATTCTTCGTATTTTTCACGTTCATTTTTAAGCATTAATTCAAGCTCTGATTTAATTTTCTTTTCAATACGATTTGCAATGACTTTTAATTGACGATCATGTTGTAACATTTCACGAGAAATATTTAAAGATAAATCTTGTGAATCCACTAGTCCTTTTACAAATCTAAAATGTTCAGGGATTAAATCACTTGCTTTATCCATGATAAATACCCCTCTTGAATAAAGTTGTAATCCTTTTTCATAATCTTGTGAATAGAAATTAAATGGTGCTTTAGAAGGGATAAATAATAGTGCATCAAATGAAACATTACCTTCGACACTTGTATGGATCACTTTTAATGGATCTGTATAATCATTGAATTTATCTTTATAAAATTCATTATATTCTTCATCTTTAATTTCACTTTTACTACGTTTCCATAATGGAACCATTGAATTTAATGTTTTTGTTTCAACAACATCTTCGTATTCATCACTATCTTCTTTTTTCTTTGAAGTAGTCATATCCATTAAAATTGGATAACGCACATAATCTGAATATTTTTTAATTAATGATTGAATTTTATATTCATCTAAATATTCATCATAATTTTCTTCTTCAGTATTATCTTTTAAGTAAAGTGTGATCACTGTACCATGTTCTTGTTTCAATGCTTTTGTAATTGTATAACCATCTTCCACTTCACTTGTCCATAAATAAGCATCTTCTTCTCCGTATTTTTTTGATAAAACAGCTACTTTTTTAGCTACCATAAATGCTGCATAGAAGCCAACACCAAATTGTCCAATGATATCGACATCCTCTTTTCCTTCTTCTTTTTCAAGTTCTTGTTTAAAAGCTAAAGAACCACTTTTAGCGATTGTACCTAAATTTTCTTCAAGTTCTGCTTCGTTCATTCCAATACCATGATCTGTTAAAGTGATTGTTCTAAGGTCTTTATCTAATTTAATTTCAATATTTAAATTTTCTTTATTTACATCTGATAAATTTTCTGTTAATGATTTATAATAAAGTTTATCAGATGCATCAGAAGCATTAGAAATTAATTCTCTTAAAAAGATTTCTTTATGTGTATAAATTGAGTTGATCATTAAATCTAATAAACGTTTTGATTCGGCTTTAAATTCTTTTTTACTCATTATTATTCCTCTTTTCTAGCACTCCTAATCAACTTGTGCTAAAAACATTCTAATACATTTGTTTGGCACTGTCAAGTGTTGAGTGCTATTTTATTTAATTTCCTGAACCATTCCATTGCTTATATTTTATATAATTATTTAGATAAATTAATAAATCATTTTATATTGAACTGATTTCTTCTTTATTAAGGCTCTCACATTTTTCATATTATTCCATTTATTTTCGTTTATTTATAGTATAATAAGTTCGAGGTGATACACATGAAAAAAACTGCATTTGTTTTATCTGGTGGTGGTGCTAAAGGAGGCTATGAAATTGGATTTTTAAAAGCCATCAATGAGCTTGGCATCCACCCAGATATTGTTACCGGAACTTCGATTGGTGCTTTAAATGGATGCTTAATTGCTCAGCAAGATGATCAAGTAGCTTATGATCTTTGGGAAAATCTTACTGTTGATCAAGTCGTTATAGATGGTTTTAGTACTGATTTTTCAATTGATTCACTTGTTTCAAATACCAATCTACTCCTTCCTTTTTTTAAATCTTATTTAAATTATAAAGGAGCTAATATTACTCCTTTGATTCAGATGATTCATCGCTTAAGCAATCAAAAAAAATTAATGGCTTCTCCCATTGATTTTGGTTTAGTCACCGTTGAATATCCCTCTTTAAAAGCAATTGAAATCACAAAAAAGGAAATAAAAGATGGACTTCTCGCTGATTACCTGATTGCATCAGCATCCTGTTTTCCTGCCTTTCCTATTCATTATATTAATAAACAAGGTTATATCGATGGAGGTTATTATGATAATCTTCCTATCGATTTAGCAATAAAAATGGGTGCAAACGAAATCATTGCTGTAGAACTTAATCATCATAATTTTACACATGAAGAATATACGGATCGTCCAAATATCAAAATTATTGCTCCTAGTCAAGATAATGGTGGATTTTTAGATTTTGATGAAAAACTTAGAGATAAACGAATTACTTTAGGATACTATGATACTTTAAAAGCATATGGTAAATATTTAGGTGAAAAATACATCATTGAACCTTCCCTTGATGAACAATTTATTTATGATTTTTATCAATCTATTTTGCTTTATGAAGCAAAAATTGTTCGTGATTCAATTAAAAGTCGTATCAAAATATTTGAACCAAAACCTTTAACTTCTTGTTTACTAAATCAAACTACAAAAAAAGAACTTTCATTGCAAGATTATACAATTATTGCCTTGGAAATATTAGCTGATTATTACACTATTGATTCTCTTACTCCTTATTCCTTTACCACTTTAGCAAATCTTCTTTTCTCTAAATTTGAAGCAGATTTGCAAAGTTGTATGAATCTACTTTATGTTAAAAATTATTCTATGGCAAAACTAACCCAATTCTTAAATGAATTAAAACCTACTCAATTAATTGTATTTCTTTATTTAAAAATTGAAGATGGAACTTTTCAAAATTCTAATTGGTTATTACCAATGTTTTCTAAGGAATGTCTTTGTGCCATCTTTTTACATCATTACAAGCAAACTCAATCAATATCAATTATTTTATAAATGGAGGTCGTATGTTAGTACAAGTACAAAATGATTTAAATTTATTTTTAGAAGCGATTAAAATAAAAAATAATTCTATGAATCCAAAAATGTGGGATGAATCTTCTTTAACAAAATCTGCATTTGATCAAGTCTATAATCATTATTTTCCCTTTTTAGTTTATGAAGATCAAAAAATAATTGGTGGATTTTTACTTTTAGAACAGGATTTTAGCTATTGGAATTCAATTGACAATCAAGATTCTTGCTTTTACATTCATAAACTCTTTATTTTACCTGAATTTAATGGTCAAGGCTATACAACAAAAATAATGAACTGGATCAAAATTTATGCAAAACAGCACTGTAAAACTTATCTTCGATTAGATTGTCGTCAAAATAATCCTAAATTAAATTCACTTTACGAAAAAGAAGAGTTTTTAATTAAACGAAGTATGATTTCCCCTTTATCGGGTCCAATGAATTTACGTGAATACAAAATAAAATAAGTCACTACCGTTTGGTAGTGACTCTTTTTTATCTACTATTTTCCAAAATATCTTTCTAATAATCCAGCAAATGCTTTACCATGTCTAGCTTCATCTCTAGCCATTTCATGAACAGTATCATGAATTG
>URQL01000137.1 GCA_900550005.1 uncultured Erysipelotrichaceae bacterium | reverse complement strand
TAGGTGGTTGTATTGATACTTTTATTTATCTTATGGGAACATCGTTATGGCCTACTAAAGAAGAGTGGGTTGGTAAAATTTTATTACTTGAAACAAGTGAAATGGATATGCCAGAAATGATTCTAGCTGAGATTTTAAGAAATCTTTATGCTCAAGGCATTTTAAAAGTGATTAAAGGTATTATTGTTGGAAAACCCCCTGTTGAAGATAAAGTGGAAAAATATAAGTATGTTTATCAACAAATCCTTATTAATGAGATGCATCTTGACCACTTAGCAGTGTTATACAATGTTTCGATTGGTCATAGTTACCCTACAGGTATTTTGCCTTTAGGTTTGAAATATCGCATTGATTGTGATCAAGTTACTTTAACTTTACTTGAGTCAGCAACAAAATAAAATTAATGCCGCTTTTTATACTATTTCAGCATTGCTAAAGTATTTAGCACCAATGCGTGTTACATTACCTTTTTTACATTTGGTAAGAGAGATTATTAGTAACAATGGTAATTATACCATTAATATACGATTATGTTGTTCCATCTTTGTTACTATTTTATTTCACATTTGTGTCAATTAAAGAAGTAAGATTTTCTTTTTGTTTTAGAAAAAGCTAAGATAAATGTGAGGTGAGCCTTTTATCACTTTAATACAATTACATTATTTTATAACAATTGCAAAACGAAATCTTTTAATCAAGCAGCTCAACAATTCTTTGTATCCCAACCTTCTTTAACAAATTCAATGAAAGATTTACCACAAGAATTATTAGATCAACAAATTACCCGTATTTGTAAAAAAACGTATGGCAAAACCAGAAGAAATTGCAAAACTTGTTGCCTTTTTAGCAAGTGATGATGCAGAATTTATTAATGGTGAAGTTATCAAAATTGATGCTGGGTATAAGATCGTAGGATAGGCTATACAAGACCTATCCTTTTATTTTAAATTATGCTATAATGGAAATACAATGTAAGGGGGATCAAGATGATAAGAATAGCAACATTAAAAGATTTAGATGCAATAGCAAAGGTAGAAGCAACCTGCTTTCCAGTAGCAGAAGCCGCTACAAAAGAAGAATTTAAAGAACGTTTAGAATATTATGGAAATCATTTTTTATTATTATTTGAAGAGGACAAACTTGTAAGTTTTGTTGACGGCTTTGTCACGGATCAAAAAGATTTAACTGATGAAATGTATGAAAAAGCTTCTATGCATAATGAACAAGGGGCATGGCAAATGCTTTTTGGTGTCAATACTTTACCAGATTATCGTAAAAAAGGGTATGCTGAAACTTTAATTAAAGCTTTTATCCAACAAGCCAAAGATGAAGGGAGAAAAGGTGTTGTTTTAACTTGTAAAGAGAAGTTGATTCATTATTATTCAAAATTTGGCTTTGTAAATGAAGGAGTATCTGCTTCTGTTCATGGAAATGTCACTTGGTACCAAATGCGTATAATATTTTAGTTGGAGGTTATTTTATGACTGATAAATTAGAATTAGCTTCTTTAAAAGATGCTAAAGAAGTATTTGAACTGATTAAACAAAGAATTGAATGGATGGATCAAAAAGGGATCCATCAATGGAATACAACAGATTATTTAGCAATTTTTCCATTATCCTTCTTTGAAAACGAAAGTAAGTTACAACATCTTTATGTTTTAAAAGAGGAGGGGAAAGTAGTCGGTGGACTTGTTTTATTAAATGATGATGATCGATGGGAAGATCACCCAGATCATACTTTTTATGTCCATAATTTAGTTACGGATCCTCATGTTAAAGGGGTAGGAAAAATTCTCCTTTTACAAGTTGAACAACTTGCAAAAGAAAAACAAGTTGAACGTCTTCGTTTAGATTGTGCTAAAAGTAATGAAACCTTGAATCAATATTATGCTTCTTTAGGTTATGAACTTGTGGGAACATGTAAAGAGGGCGGATATATTGGAAATACACGTCAAAAAAAATTAGAAGGAGGGGTTGTTGAATAAACGGCCATTTAAAAAATGGATAATCGAAATTACATAAATCAAATCATAGAAATTAAAATAGATCGACCAATGGGAAGTTGTCATCCTAAGTATCATTACCTTTATCCTATTAATTATGGCTATGTTCCTAATACCTTAAGTGAGGATAATGAAGAGTTGGATTGTTATTTACTTGGTGTATTTGAACCGGTAGATACGTTTAAAGGAAAATGCATTGCAGTGATTCACCGCATTGATGATCAGGATGATAAGTTGATCATTGTACCGGAAGGTAAAAAATACAGTGATGAGGCTATTTTAGCTTTAGTTGAATTTCAAGAACGTTATTTTAAATCAGTTTTATGGAGGTAGTTATAGAAGAAAATAAAATGCATACAGGAGAATTCTATTGTTCAAATGATGAATTTATTTTAGAAATTCAAAAACAATGTTTAGAAAAAACTTTATGATTTTAATCATACGCGTCCATCAGAAAACGAAAAAGAGAACAATTATTAAAAGAAATGTTTTGTGAAATTGGAGAAGGATGCTCTATTGAACCCCCCCATTTCATGCGAATTGGGCAGGAAGGTTTAATCAATCATTATGATGATTTTGAAGACTATTTACTTGATTGTTTACAAAATGCTATTAATAATAATTAAGGAGGAATTATGGAACAAGTTTATTTATTTTTAAAAAGAATGATCGGTTGTGTTGTTGGTGTTTTTATTGGAATGAGTCTTTATGATTACTTATCCTATGAAAAATCACCAGAAATGGATGCTTTCTTTTCTCATTCTTTACAATCTAGAATCGAAATACGTTTCTTTGTTTGTTTAAGTTTAATTGTTGTCTTATTTATAACGATGAAAATCATTAAGTGGAGGATGAAAAAATAATCAGAAAAATTAGTGAAAGATCGGATTTGCGCATCCAAGAGATTATTGAACTTTGGGAAAAATCAGTTCAATCTACACACCATTTTTTATCGACACAAGAAATTTAGGAGATTAAAGCTTATATACCACTTGCCTTAAAAGGAGTATACATCTTTTTGTTTATGAAATTGATCATAAAATCGTTGCTTTTATGGGAATTGAAAATCAACGTTTAGAAATGTTATTTATTTTACTAACTTATCAAGGAAAAGGAATTGGTAAACAATTGATTCAATATGGTTTTAAACAGGATCATCTAAATGAATTTACTGTTAATGAACAAAATCCACAAGCCGTTGTCTTTTATGAACATTTAGGTTTTCGTTGTTATAAAAGGATGAAAGTGGATGTACAAGGACAGCTTTATCTCTTGTTGTATATGAAATTAGAAAAAATGATTTGTTGTCAATAGATGAATCGGTTAATATTTCATTGTTAGAGAAAATGAATTTACCTTTTCGAGATTTTTGGGACTTTTTGAAAGACTTGAAGCCTAGTTTTAAAAAAAGTCTTTTTTTTATGCTATACTAGAAGTAGAAAAAATAAATCAATTGTTGTTGACAGGAACGTTACGTTCCACTTTATAATCGAATTGGGTGATGAATGATGTATACATATCGAGAATTTGCAAACTTAGTAGGGACAACAATTCGAACTTTACGCTATTATGAAAAAATCGGGTTACTTAGCCCAATAGATCATGATGGTATAAAACAAATTGAATCTTCTTATCTTGTTACATATCAAACCATACAACTTTTAAAACAGGCTAATTATACTCTAGAACAAATTAAACAACTTTTACAAAATCAACATTTAAATGACCAATTGTTGATGCAAAAAGATTTAATTAAAATACAAATCACAAGTCAAATGGCGATGCTTAAATTTTTAGAAGAAATTGAACATAGTCCTGTGAGTGATGAGCGAGCTTTATTTGAACGATATCTTCTCATACAAAATCAAGAGCATTTACATTTACAATTTGATGATCCATCCAATTTAGAATACCGTATTGCTTTTCATCATCGCTATACAACCTATCCAATTTCATTTCAACAATGGCTCTTTACGCATTATCAATTTCATAAGGAAGATCATGTACTTGAAATAGGGTGTGGTGATGGCACTTTATGGTTAGAAAATCAAAATCAAATACCAGCTGATCTAGAAATTACTCTTAGTGATGTATCTTATCACATGTTGGAAAAAAGTAAGGGAAATTTAAAAGCTATTTCACAAATTAAAAGTTATGATTTAGCAAATGCTTATCATTTACCTTATGCAGATCAATCATTTGACAAAGTGATTATGAATCATGTTTTAATGTATTTAGAAGATGAAAATAAAGCTTTACAGGAAGTTAAAAGAGTATTAAAACCAGGAGGAATATTTTATTGTACAACGATTGCTGAAGATATGATGCAAGAAAGAGATGCCTTGATTAGACGTTTTGATCCTTCAATTTCATTTGATCAAAGCACACTTTATAAGCGCTTTGGTAATGAAAATGGTCAATTATTACTTGAAAAATCATTTAACTCTGCACAATTATTTGAACGTAAAGAAGTTTATACCATTTGTGATGTAGATGATTATTATCATTTTATTTTAAGTGGTAAAGGACTAAGTTTGCACTTAGAACCGCTTTATAAGCAAAAAGGAGCATTTTACCAATTTTTAGTTAATGAATTTAAAAAGAAAGGTAAATTTCCACTCACCATTCACACCGGACTCTTTATTTGTAGAAAGGATAATTAAAATGCGACAATTACTTATTTTTGATTTAGATAATACCTTAATTAATTATGGAGGATTAACAAGTATTGCTTGGCATAAGACAACTAAAAAAGTTTTAAATGAATTGAATATCGATTATGATTTCAACCAATTAGCTGATATTATTGTTGAAATCAATGATGAAATTTGGAATGATGAAAATAAACGCCCAAAAGGGAGTTTTTCTTATAACGATTTAAGAAAAACGATTTGCTTACAAGCGATAACTTTATGTAAATTAAATCATCCTGATTTAGTATCCAAACTTGTGATGAATTATGATACATGTAAAAAAGAATGTGTTTATGTTTTTGCTGATGTTAAAGAAACCCTTTGTGAACTTAAAGAAAAAGGGTATTTACTTGCTTTACTAACCAATGGTGC
>URQL01000136.1 GCA_900550005.1 uncultured Erysipelotrichaceae bacterium | reverse complement strand
TAACTAGGTGAGGATCTTTCCTAATGGAGATGATGAAACGCCTAATGAAGAAGGAATAAAATTCTATGATGATTATCGCATTGATTACTTACGTCAAAATATCCAATCTATGGATGATGCAATCAACAAAGATGGTGTTGATCGTGATGATGAAGGTAAAAGAAGTTTAGCACGCTATAAAAAAGATAGTTTCTATTGGTATAAAAAAATCATTGCTTCTAATGGAAGTAATTTAGAATAATTTAGTCTTTCAAAAAAAAGCACCCAACTTAATTAAGTTTAATGCTATTGAACGCTAATATTTAGCGTTCTTTTTTTACTTTACAGCAACACCATTAACATAAAGTGTATAACCATTAAAATCAAGGTTAAAATTAGATTAAAAAATCTTAGCTACATAGCTAAGATCCTTTTTTGATAACAATTAACAATATAACTCATCATTAAATACATGGTATATTCAGCATATTGGATATTTTCCATTGATCCTGTTGAAATAACCAAATCAGCTAAAGAATTTGTTTTAGAATCTTGCGTGATCATGACTACTTTAGCTCCTTTGTTTTTTACTTGAATCAAGTTTTCTAAATAAGCGGAGTGATAATTTCCACGCGCTGTAAATAAAATCACTAAACTCTCTTGATCAAATTCTTCTAAACATTCATGTTGTAAAGAAATCGTAAGTGGTGCTTCGACCCATTTATGAAGTAAATTTAAATAGCCTTGCATTTGCATAGCAATCGATCCAGAAAATTGAATTCCAAGCAAACAAACTTTATCATAACGAATCAACCAATCTACAAGTTGATTGATTTTTGTTTGATCAATGTGTTTAAAGAAGTCTAAACTTGCTTCTAAATTTTCAATATACTTATCTAATCCTTGATCAAATTGTGGAAGTTTTGCCACATTAGAACCAATGATCGATTGTTGTAAAGCATCTTCTTTCAACATACTAAAAGAACGATACCCTAATACTTTTGCAAAACGTGATACACTTGCAGGAGAAACGAAACACGCATTTGCAATATCATAAATAGATAGACTAGCAACATTATTCAAATTTTGAAGTAAATACAAAGCAATCGTATAATTAATATCTTTTTTGGGCGTAGTATTAATAAAATTAAGTAATCTTGTTATAATAAATCGCATTATTGATTTTCCCGATAAGCTTCCACACCCGCAATGAGTTTTTCTAAAAAGCCATTTAATATTTCAAGTTGATCATCATCTATTTTTGAAAAAAGAACTTGTTTAAATTCACTGATTTCTTTTTCGCAAGCATGACTTGCTTGTACTCCTGCATCCGTAATATAGATTCGATTGCAACGTCCATCTTCTTTACAGCGTTTACGATAAACAAAGCCATGTTTTTCCATACGATTAAGTGAAGTTGTGATCGATGCTTTAGCGGCATTGATTTCATCTGCTAATTCTTGTTGTGTTAATCCAGGATGGGCTTCTATTGCTTTTAAAATAGGATGTTGTCCTTTATATAAACCATATTTATTACAAATTCGATGTATTTCATAATTATGTTTGCGCATTAATTTTCCGAATAAAACTTCATGTTCTTTTTTTATTTCTTCCATATACTCACTCCCTATTCAAAAATATCTAAATCCTGTCCATTAACCACTTCACCATCATAAATACTTTTTATTTCGGTTAGGATCGATTCGCTACGTTTTTTCACTTCTTGATCAATATCTAAATCATCATTGTACATATCAAAATGATAAATACGATGATAAGTCACCAATAATTTTGGATGAGCTGCTTTAGCGATCTTAGCTAAATCATAAGAAGAGGTATGTACACTTTGATGATATTTTTGCCACTGAGGTGTTCTTTGTTTTAAGCCCTCACTATAAAAGACTTCATGAATCAAAATATCCACATCTTTTGCTTTTTCTTTCATGATTTCTAACGGACAAGTATCACCAGATAAAACAATGGTTTTATCTTTAGTAACAATTTTAAATCCATAACATTCTAATGTTCCATGACTTACTGTAAAAGCTTCAACTTGAATATTTTCATCCTGGTAAATGAGTCCATCTTGAATCGTATGAATATTTGCTAAAAAACCTTGTTCGTTCGCTTTTTCAAAACCATGAATTCGAAAATAAATATCAATTTTATATGCTTCAACAAGATGATCATACATTTCTTGAGTCCCTCTTGGTCCATAGATTTGCATGGGTTCATCTCTTTAAAATAAAATCAGATAATCCCACAGTATGATCACTATGTAAATGCGTAATAAAAAGTGTTTTTAAATTTTTGGGTGATAATGCTTTAATTCCTTTGCGATAAGCATTTGTTGCCTGTCTTATAATTCCTGGTCCACAATCAAATAAATAAGGCTTATTATTTACAATAATTGCTGTTGCAGGACCTGATGCATCAGGACAAGCATTCGGTGTTCCTGTTCCAAGTAAAATAACTTGTGTAGCCATAACTAACCCCTTCTTTCCTTGTATCTATTATACAATTTGTTTTTCTTTATGGCTACTCTTTTTATTATTCATCATCTTGTTGTATGAAACTTTGATGACATCAAATAGTGAATTATTTGAAACTCAGTTTAGAAATGGATATGTTATAATTTAATGAGCTTTTTATTTTAATTATTAAACTCTCTACTCTCAAATTTTTACTTTATCATTTGACACTTTTAATAAAATACTATGCAATTGTCATTCAAATAACGGTAGCAGTACTCTATGTGAGCCTATCAGCGCAAATCCTCTTTGTTTATAACAAAGGGGGTTTTTGTTTCAAAAAAGGAATAAAATGAAATCATTCAAAACAATCGATGAACAATATACTTTACTAATTTCTCGAAAATCATCATTTTCTAATGAATTAATACAAAGCAATACCTTTTAAATAACAATTATTATAATGTAATTAATTGCTATGCCAAATTTTTTATGAATCAACAAGATCAATTCCTATCCAGTACTAACTTTAATGAAATTATTTATGTCCATTATTTTGATAAAGAATTAAAAAATATTTTATTCAATTATATTATTGAAGCTCAAAAGCATTTAAAATCAATCCTATCCTATCATTTTTCAAAAGAATATCAAATAAACAATTATGCCTATTTATTTGCAACAAGTTATAATTCTGGTAACCTATTGGAAGTAACCACACTTATTTTAGAACTTTCAACCATTATAAAATGGCAAATAAAAGACAAAAACAATAATTTCATTAAACCTTATTTTCATAAACACCAAGTAATTCCATTATGGATTTTAGTTAATTATATGAATTTAGGCCAAATAATTAAATCTTATAAACATCTAAAAATACCATTGCAAAATAAAATCGCTAAAGATTTTTCATTTTTTCTTAATGAAAACTTCAATACTAAAAATACAAAATTAACAGTTACTCAACTCATTTCTTATCTAAAAAATGTATTAGAATTAAGAAACATTGTTACACATAATAATAAACTATTAGGCTTTAAATGTAAAAACAATACAATCTACTTAAAAGAATTACATAATCACTATATTCTTAACCCAAACACACCTCGCCAAGATGTCTTCAACGTATTTATCATTATGCAATGCCTATTAGCAAAAAAAAACAATTTACACAATTAAATAATAAAATGCATAAACGAATTAACAACTTGAAATCTAGGGATTCGATAAAATAATCGATAGAAATGTCATATAAATAAAGAATGATTATTTTCACGATTTGAAAATATTTTCAAATATTAAAATTCAATAGCCTCTTTTTTCAATAAATTATATAATGGACCCGTTGAAAAAAAGAAAGGATGATCATAATGATTCGTTTAGGTGTATCTGTATACCCAGAACAAGAAACAATTGAAGAAATCGACCAATACTTAGCTATGGCTTCTAAATATGGTTTCACAAAAATTTTTACAAGTTTATTTTCAGTACCAGGAACAAAAGAAGAAGTTTTTAATTATTTTAAAAACTTTATTGATATCGCTCATAAATATGGAATGGAAGTTTGTGGAGATGCAAACACAGATTTCTTAAGAAAAATGGGAGCTGATGAAAAAAATCTAGCTATCTTTAAAAAAATGGGTCTTGATACTTTACGTATGGATTCATGTTATATGGATGAAAGAGATGTTACATTAATTAATAATAATTATGGTATTCGTATTGAATTATCAGCAGGTTTTGTATCAATCATTGATCAAGCTTTAGCAAATGGTGCTAATCCTGAAAACTTATCTGTATGCCATAACTTCTATCCAGAACGTTATACTGCCCCCGCTTTAAAACCAATTGATGAAGTTAATACCCATTGGAAAGAAAAAGGTGTTAAAGTAGCGATGATTATTTCTAGTCAAGTTCCAGGAACACATGGTCCTTGGCCAGTAAGTGATGGTTTACCTACATTAGAAGACCATCGTTTCTTACCAGTAGAAACACAATTAAAACATATGATTGCTTTAAATAATATTGATGAAGTTTTATTCGGTAACGCATTTGCAAGTGAAGAAGAATTTAAAGCTATTGATCGTGTTATGAAAGAAACATACATTCATATTCCACCTTATTCTAAGGAAGAAATGGGAATGTTAGCAATGTATCTTCCTCATGGCGATTTAACAAGAATGATGCTTAAAATTCATTTAGATGAAACCATTTCTGAAAAAGAAAAAGATATCCTATTTAATACACCAATTCATTCTGTAGCAAGTGATGGTGTCTACTACATGTTACGTTCTCGTTGGACAAGAATTACTCGTAAAGGAGAATCTATTCCTGTAAGACCATGTAATCAAACACATTACAAACGTGGCGATGTCGTTATTGTCAACGATAATTTAGCTCATTACCGTGCAGAAGTTCAAATCGTTTTAAAAGATATCCCAGTTGATGGACAACGTAACTTACTTGGACATATTGATGAATCTGAAATGATTATTATTGATGAACTTGAAAGAGAAAGAGTTACAAACTTTGCATTTGAAAAAGAATAAACGAAAAGTCAGGATCACACCTGACTTTTTTTATCGTCTTTCTTTAATAATCGAACGACTGCATAAATAAGTTAAAATAAAGTAACCCCCATAA
>URQL01000135.1 GCA_900550005.1 uncultured Erysipelotrichaceae bacterium | reverse complement strand
TTTTTATCCTCCTACTATTTATACTTGTAAAAAACGTTCAACATTTAATACAAATACAGTAATGGGTTGATAAGGTTTTAAAATGCATTTTAACGCATCAATTGAATCAAAGCGATCCGTTCCAATCATTAAAGTGACATTTCCTTTTTTTAAAAATCCCCCCGTTGAGCTTATACGTGTAACTAAGCAATCTTGGTTTATTAATTCTTGAATCACTTTTTTTGATGATGAACTCGCTACAATGCAAATATAAAACTTCATATACTTTTCCCCCTCCTATTGTATACTTATTTTTTGTAAATCAAAAGGATAATTTCTTATTTGAATTCATCTTATAAGTTATGGTATAGTATATGCAAAATCATAAGAAACATGAGGAAAAAATCAATGAAAGAAGCAAAACAATTACTTGACTGGTACAATAAAAATAAACGTGATCTCCCTTGGCGTCACACATCCGATCCCTATGCTATTTTAGTAAGTGAAATCATGTTACAACAAACCCAAGTGGATACCGTTATCCCTTATTATTTACGCTTTATGGATCGTTTTAAAACTTTGCAAGATTTAGCAGAGGCTAATGAAGATGAAATTCATCTTTATTGGCAAGGGCTTGGCTATTATAGTCGTGTTCGTAATTTACAACAAGCTACTAAACAAATGATTGAAAATTATGATGGTCATGTTCCTGCAAATAAAGAGGCTTTACTTTCTCTAAAAGGAATCGGTCCTTATACAAGTCATGCCGTTTTAGCCATTGCTTTTAATCAACCCTATTTTGCATTAGATGGAAATGGTTTAAGAATCATCAGCCGTCTTTACCAAATCGAAGAAAACATTGCATTAACAAAGACACAAGATCATATACAAAAATTAGGACAACGATTTGTTGAAAATTACCCTGCTGGTAGTATTAATCAAGCCTTCATGGATTTAGGAGCAACAATTTGTAGACCTAAAAATCCCAAATGTATCGTTTGCCCTTTACGTTCTTTTTGTAAAAGTTTTTTAAATCATTATGAAAAAGTCCTACCTATTAATATAAAAAAAATAAACAAACAAACTTTAACTTTTATAACCGGAATCATTACTTATCAAGATAAGTTACTTTTAATCAAAAATGACCAAACTAATCTATTAGCTTCACTTTATCATTGTATTCAATATCAAGTAGACACCCCTTTTTACTTTCAAGAACAGTTTTTAAAAGATCATCAAGTTTCATTAAAATTAAATGATTATTTAGGTAAAGTTAAACATGTCTTTTCTCACCAAACTTGGTTAATGCATGTCTATCATTTTGAACTTGACCAAGAAATCGATCATTTGTACACAAAAAAAGAAATCGATTTACTACCGATTTCAACTGCTCATCGTAAAGTTATTGATCTTTATGAAGCGTTTTGTAAGCTTGAAAGCCAATAAAATCATCGATTTCATCAATAATTCTTTGTTTTGTTTCAAAAGGCAATGCCTTAAAATCCATATTCAACATGGAATATTTATAAACTAAAACTTCTTCGATAAATTGTCGATAAGAAAGAAGCTGTTCATCTTCTAGTTGATTGATAAAACCAATACTTGTAAGTAATTCTAAACAAGGTACATCCAATCCTTTGCTTAACTCTACAATCGTTTCTAAGGATGGTACAATTGGTTTCTTTGTTTTAGGATTCAATCCCGCTTCAATCATGTTTATATAGGAACGACTTAAAGCACATCGATCACAAACATCTTTTACTTTAAGTCCTTTTTCTTTTCTCACCTTTCTGACATACTCTGACAAATTGTAAGCAAGTTCTTCCATTCGTCTCACCTCTTTTTATCATTTTATAATAAAAGTGAATTAAATGTAGATAACTAGCGTATACAACATACTGTCAAAATAACAGTATGTTGTATATTTTTTATAAATCAAAACCAAACTAAGTGTGGTGATTCTATGATTGAAGCATTTTTAAATAGCATTCTTTCTTTATTTGTTTTACTTTTAATTACAAAATGGCTTGGTTATCGTCAAATAGCACAGCTTAGTTTGTATGATTATATCATTGGTATAACCATTGGTTCCATTTGTGCAGAAATGGCCATCATGCCTACAAATGAAATTCTAATTCCTTTAACAGGTCTTATCACATATGGTTTAATTACGTATTTACTTTCTGTCGTAACACAAAAAAGCACTTCATTTCGTTATTTTTTAGAAGGAAAACCTTTGTTGTTATTTCATGATCAACAGTTTAATTTTTTAAATCTTAAAAAATCAAAATTAGATCTTCTTGAATTTTTAAGTGAATGTCGTCAACTTGGCTACTTTGATTTAAAAGAGATCGATACAGTCATTTTAGAACCCAACGGAAAATTAAGTATCCTCCCATTAGCCGCGTTACGTCCAGCAACACCGCAAGATCTTTCAATTAAAGTTGACCCTGCAAAGTCGGTTTATCATCTCATTTTAGATGGTCAAATCAACTTTTCCAATTTAAAATCAGCTAACAAAAATGAAGATTGGTTAAATAGACAATTAACTGTTCAAGGAGTACAACTTAAAGATGTCTTTTTAGCCTCACTAAGTGATAATTCAACACTAACAGTATACAAAAAAAGCACTTAACTGTGCTTTTATTTAAAAATCAAGATATCTTCAACATTTTTTCTTTTAGGCATTGCTGGTTCAATGTCAGGATAACCTACTGCAATCACGGCCACCACAACTTCACCGTCTGGAATAGATAAAAATTCACGGATTTTTTGTTCATCATAAATCCCCATAATAAGTGTTCCAAGACCTAATTCATAAGCTTTTAAACAAAGATTTTGAACTTGCAATCCATTATCAAAATATTGGAATCCATCTTTTAAATGAGTGGTATAACTTCCATCTTTTTCAAAGCCACTACGACCATTTACAACTGTAGAAACAATAATGGTTGAAGCATCTTTAGAATTATTTTGATTAAATTCAGGTAAACAAGCCATGAACTGATCTTTTTGATCTCCATCTACTGCGTAGTAGCGTGAAACTTGTGAATTTTTCCATGAAGGGGCTAAAATAGCTGCTTCAATTAATTGTTTAATCAAATCTCTATCAACTGGTTGTTTCTTGTAGCGACGAATACTTCTTCTTTCTTCCATACATTTAGTTAGTTCCATATTTATATCTCCTTTTTTATAAAAAAACTCAACTGACGTTGAGTTCTATTTTTGTTTTCCTAATAAATAAGCAGATACTTCTTTTAATGAAGTTTGGTATTCTTCATCTGATGAGTTATGGAAAACAATAAGTTCTCCATTACAATTTGGATCTTTAAATAATTCAGGAACAGAATAATCACGTCCTGCAACATATTCATCCCAGTGAGCTAATTTCCATGTATCACGTTCTGAATTACGAGCAATCATACGTTGACGACATACTTCTACATCTGTATCAACCCAAATAATGCATAATTTAGCGTTTTTCTTTTCTAATTTAGCCATCATTTCATCCATCCATTTTTGATCACGGATTTCACGTGTAAATGGTGCATTAATTAATACAATATTAGCATAATCTAAAGCTTCTAAAGCTAAATCTTCAATAACTTCATATTCTGGATTACGAATCCATTCTTCAAAGAAGTCTGAACTACGATTTTCTTCTTCATGAGCTACTCTAAAAATTTGATGTGATAAAGGAATCAATGTATCTTTATCTAAATATACAATGTTTTTAAGTGCTTTTGATAATTGTTTAGAAACAAATGTTTTACCGCAAGCAGGTGGTGAAGTAACCAATATTAATTTTTTTATATCTTCCATAAAAAACCTCCGTCTATTATATAAATCCTTTTTTTCTATCTCAATATGATACACTACCATGGACTATGTGTCAATAGAAGTTATTTATTTCACATGAGTTCTTATAAGCAAAAATGCTACATTACTATTATAGACTAATTTTTTGAAATTTGCTATTATTTTCAAAAGATTAAAATGTAAAATTTATGTTAAGTTTAGCATTCTAGTCTAAATTTCAAAAAGCTTCGACAAACTCTTGACTTATTTTCAACTACTTTATATAATTGTCTAAACAAAATAACAACAAAGGAGATAAGAAAAATGGCATTTTTTTATAGTGAACCATCACACACTTTTAACGAATACTTATTAGTACCTGGGTACTCTTCTAGTCAGTGTCAAACTAAAAACGTATCTTTAAAGACACCTTTAGTTAAATTTAAAAAAGGAGAAGAACCAGCAATTACAATGAACATCCCACTTGTTTCAGCAATCATGCAATCTGTATCTAACGATACAATGGCCGTTGCTTTAGCAAGAGAAGGTGGCGTTTCATTTATTTATGGATCTCAATCAATCCAAGATGAAGCAGCTATGGTAAAAAGAGCAAAAGATTACAAAGCTGGATTTGTTGTAAGTGATTCTAACGTATCACCAGAAAGTACTTTAGAAGATGTTTTAGCATTAAAAGAAAAGACAGGGCATTCTACTATGGCCGTTACAGATGGCGGAACAGCAGAAGGTAAATTACTTGGTATTGTAACAGGTAGAGATTATCGTATCTCAAGAACACCTTTAAGTGCAAAAGTTAAAGAATTCATGACACCTTTTGATAAACTTGTCTATGCTAAAGAAGGTGTTACACTAAAAGAAGCAAATGATATCATTTGGGATAACAAATTAAATGCATTACCTATTATCAACGAAAAACAACAATTAAAATATTTTGTTTTCAGAAAAGATTATGAATCTAAAAAAGACAATCCAAACGAATTATTAGACAGCAAAAAACGTTATATCGTTGGAGCTGGTATCAACACACGTGACTATGCTAAGCGTGTTCCTGCTTTAGTTGAAGCTGGTGCAGATGTATTATGTATCGATTCTTCTGAAGGATTTAGTGAATGGCAAAAATTAACAATTGATTGGATCAGAGAACATTATGGTGACAGCGTAAAAGTTGGTGCTGGAAACGTTGTAGACCGTGATGGATTTAGATTCTTAGCTGAATGTGGTGCTGACTTTATTAAAATCGGTATCGGTGGCGGATCAATTTGTATCACTCGTGAACAAAAAGGTATTGGTCGTGGACAAGCTACAG
>URQL01000134.1 GCA_900550005.1 uncultured Erysipelotrichaceae bacterium | reverse complement strand
TTTTTTTACTTTTTTTATTATTTTTTGTCTCTTTTTCTCTTTCCTTAGGATTTTTATCTTGATTTATTATATTTTTAGATATTATCTATAACGCTATTTCTATTTATTGATACAAAATCACTCGCTACTATCTCTTTACTAATAAATTTCCTTATCTTATAAAAAAAGCATAGAACAGGTTGTTCTATACTTCTGTTACTTCTATTAATTTTGCATTCACTACAAATCGATAAGCATCATCTAATGTATCTACACATGTAGATAGTGTTAAAATTTTATCACTTGTATTTACTTCCACTCCAAAATCATACATTGAAGTACTAATCCACTCATTAATCATGTTTTGTTGAAATTTTTCATTGTTTTCCACAATATAGTAAGTTAACGTACTATCCAATGCCACTTCTTTGACTGAGAAAATTTGATATCTCATTTTTTTATGATCAACATAAATATCCACATAAGGATGTTCAATGTGGTAACTTTCATCTTTACGATAATTTCTTAATACTCCGAACATCGAATTACCACGATTGTTATGACCATACATAATGGTATTAAAATCACTAAAGTCTGATTTATTACTACAATCGATAAATAAAGTCCCTGCAAATGAATATTCTTTATCAAAATTTCTTCTTAAATAAAAGTCATTATCCGGTGTTTGCATAACAACACACGATAATTCTGTATTTTCGATATTAATCCATGCTACCGTATCTTCATTCATTGATTTTAGCTTATCAAAATCAACATGAAAAGTGGAAGCATCTTCTTCATTTTTTTCAACCACTTCGGATTCTAAAGCTTTATTTTGATTTCTTACAACACGATATTTATTGTAAATAGAATAAAGTTGAAAAGCAGAATAACAAAACACAGCTATACAAACGATTAATAGAACTTTTCTTATTTTTTCTTTCATTAAACATTAAATTTAAACAACATGATGTCTCCATCTTGACCTACATATTGTTTTCCTTCTTGTCTTACTTTACCTGCATCTTTTAATGCCTGTTCACTTTTATATTCCATAAAGTCGTTATAGCTATAAGTTTCTGCTTTAATAAATCCACGTTGGAAATCTGAGTGAATAACTCCAGCCATTTCTGGTGCAGTCATTCCTTTTTTAAATGTCCAAGCACGTACTTCTTGTACACCTACTGTAAAGAATGTGCATAATCCAAGTAAAGCGTAAGCTTCTTTAATCAAGCGATCTAATCCACTTTCTTTAATTCCTAATTCTTCTAAAAACATTTGTTTTTCATCATGTTCTAGTCCTGCTAATTCAGCTTCGATTTTTGCACAGATTGGTACTACTTTACTTCCTTCTTTAGCAGCATATTCAACTAAAGTATTAAAATAAGGGTTTTGTGTAGGATCTTCTAAATCTTCTTCCCCTAAGTTTGCTACATAAATTAAAGGTTTCATCGTAAGTAAAGACCATTGTTTAACAAAAACAATTTCTTCTTTACTAAATTCTAGAGTTCTAGCAGGTTTTTCTGCTTCAAGCGTATCTTTTAGTTTTGTTAATAATTCAATTTCGATTTTTGCTTCTTTATCTCCTGATTGTGCTTTTTTACCAATTCTACCAATTCTGTTTTCTACTGTAGATAAATCAGCAAAAATAAGTTCTAGGTTAATTGTTTCAACATCACGTACAGGATCTACTCCTCCATCAACATGTGTTACATCAGGATCTCTAAAACAACGAACAACTTCACAAATTGCATCTGTTTCACGAATATTAGCTAAGAATTTGTTTCCCAATCCTTCACCTTTAGATGCACCTCTTACAAGTCCTGCAATATCTGTAAATTCAAATGTCGTTGGAACTGTTTTTTTAGGATGAACTAATTCAGTTAAATCATTTAATCTATGATCAGGTACTTCTACTACCCCAACGTTTGGATCGATTGTCGCAAATGGATAGTTTGCGGCTTCTACTTGTGCATTTGTAATTGCATTAAATAATGTAGATTTACCAACATTTGGTAACCCAACAATGCCTGCTGTTAATGGCATATACAACACCTCTTTCTATCTATTTTAGTTTAACGAATTCACTACAAAATTGCAACTAAATTCTAACTTTGCTTTGTCTTAACATACACTTTTGCATTCATAGAACGAACTTTACCTTCATATTGAAAATGCAAATCTTCGATCAATTTTTGACTTCGTAAATTATCTTCATGAATTAAAGCAACAATCTCATAATCAGGATAATCCTCTAAAATTTGATCACATACTCTTCTTACAATCTCTCTAGCATAACCATGATGCCAATAATTTCTTGCTAAAGTATAACCAATTGTAAAAGTACGATCTCTTAATGCAAAAAAGAGATGTCCGATCATTTGATCATTTTCTTTTAAAACGATGGGAATTTGAAGAGTTCCTTCTGTAAATAAATCAATTGTTTTATGTTGATCAATCAATGCCTTTAAGCCTTCTTTCGAATTATCTTTCCAGCTTTGATATCGACTACACCCTTCATCATTTCTATATGCATAAAAAAAATCAAGATCCTGATCTTTAAATCTCCTTAAATATAATCTTTCGCTTTCAAACATACCTATCCCTCCGACAATTTCTATTAACATTATACTCTTTTTTTAGCTATCATAAATCCTTACTTTATGTTAAAATATAAATTAATAAAATCTTTAATCAAAGGAGCGACTGATCATGCTAGAAGAAATTAGAACAAGACAAAGTATTCGTAAATTTAAAGACCAACCAATAGAGCCCGAAAAAATCACAGCTTTACTTCAAGCAGCTATGCGTGCACCTAGTGCAGCTAACAGACAAGAATGGCGATTTTTAGTTATTAGTGATCGTGAATCTCTTGATGCAATAACAACTTTATCGCCTTATACTAAAATGATGTCACAAGCACAGGCAGCAATTGTTGTATCTGGAGATCATCAAGTCATGGAACAAGATGGTTACATCTATGTAGATTGCGCTGCAGCAATTGAAAATATTTTACTTGAAGCTAAACACTTAAACTTAGGAACATGTTGGTGTGGAATTGGTCCTAACGAAGAAAGAATCAAAGCCTTTAAAAACTATTTTAATTTACCTGCCTCTTATTTACCTGTCGGTGTTATTGCTATTGGCTATAGTAACGAAAACAAACCTCTTGTTGATCGTTATGATGAAAATAAAATCACTTATTGGAAAAAATAAAATCATTTGGAAATTAATTCATGTTACAGATTTAATTTCACAAATGATTTTTTATATTGTTAGATCAATTAATTGTTTATTATAGAAATACAACTTAGCATAATCTTTTACCGACTCATATTCTTCAATCAACAAATTTAACAAATATCTTAAACCATTATAATCTTTCATTTGCATATAAGCTTCATAATTCTTCTCTAAAAGTTTAATCCGTTCACTTTGACTTCCTTTATTCATTTTTAATTCGAAATAATTTACTAAATACTCATCCAACTCATTATCATTAATTGTTCTAAAATAAGCGATGCACTTCTTACACTCTTCAAATTGATTCGTATAAAAATAAGCAGCAATTTTATAATAATGGTAACGAGGACGTTTAGCTAATAAAGATTTTAAATCTTCATCAATTTGATCTAACGCCTCAAAAAATAATTCATATTGATATGTAAATAAAAAAAGTAAAAGAATATTATCATAAACAACAATTTCGATTGAACGATCAACTTTAATTAATTCAAAGATTTTCTTAGCTTCAAAATAAGTATGTAATGCATCCTCATATTTACCGGATAATAAGTAAGTATTACCAATAGATACAATGCAAATTGAACTTCTTATGTAATTATGATAACGTTCAAAAATCTTTTTAGCTTCTACGAAATAATTATAAGCATCAAATAAATCTCCTTGTTTAGCCTTAATAATGCCAATGTAATAATCGATTAAACCTACTTCATGACGATTTACCATACATCCTTTAGCAAGCTCGTATTGTTGTAAAGCTAAATCCAATTTACCTGAAATAAAATAGTAATAACCATAATAAATTCTAAAAATATAATCTACTTCATCTGTTAATGCATCGTCTAATTGACGAAGTATAGTTAAATTGTCATCAATTTGAACTTGATCATGTGTATATAAAAGATCATATGCTAATTTAAACACATAGAATTCACAAGACAAAAAGTTATGATCAATAAGTTCTTGATAATGTTTTAAAATCCTTTCAACATCACTTTTATCTTTACGATATAAAATTGCATCAAAACCTCGTTTAAAGAAATAACTATTTTGTGTTGTGAAAATTTCAATTAAATGCGGATCTAATCCTAAAGCTAAAAAAATTGAGTCAATCATTGTATCTTTCGTATATTCAATACCACGTTCAATTTTACTTAATTGACTTCCTTGCATTCCCACTTCTTTAGCTAAACCTCGAAGTGAACGATCTTGACTAATACGATTGATTCTAATAATTGACCCAATTCCCTTTTTCATACTAATTCTCCTTGATTATCCAATCCATTCTGGACCTATTTCGTAAGGAGTAATTCCTGATTCCATTTCATGAACGCATCCTTCTTTTGTTTCAGGATTATATCCACAATTTTCATCATGAATATGTGTACATGTTACTCCTACACATAAGCTCCACGCCAATAATAAACCGAATATTTTTTTCATTTTGTTATCCCCCTTTTCATTACATCCAAAGGATAACATGGTATTTTATCTAAATAAACAGATAAAGTTTTCCAATTATTGACATATTGTCCTAATATTAACGAATATTTCGACATTATTTGACTGTTTTTATTATGAATAGATAATCAATAGATTTCAATACGAACATACTGTACGTTTTTTGCAATTTTTAACAGTATATTTTCTTTATTTTTATTTATCTAAACAAGTAAATTATAAATCTTCACCATTTGACTCAAAAACTTTTTTGATCCAATAAAAACTTTTTTTCTTATGACGTGATAAATCACGTAAATCTTTTTCATCACGATTTACAAAAACAAAGCCATATCTTTTCGCAATTTGACATGAACTACTTGGAATATCGATTGGTCCCCAAGTAACATAACCTAAGCAATCCACACCATCCATTTCTACAGCTAGCTTAAGCTGTTTGATATGTTCTCTATGATATTCAATACGGTAGTCATCTTCGACTGTCCCTTGTTCATTTAATTCTTCTC
>URQL01000133.1 GCA_900550005.1 uncultured Erysipelotrichaceae bacterium | reverse complement strand
TGACCATTTCTAATTCATGATAACCATCTTCTCTTTTTCTTACTACGTTTAATCCTAAATTTATTTTTGCATGTGCTTTTACTTTCATACTTTCATCCCTTTCTTGGATAAATATTTCTAGCTACACCTTTGGTGTCGATTCCACCAATTCCTTCTCCTTTATTGTAAGTATTTTTTATGATAGTTTCAATATCTATATAGTTTTTTACACTTTCATTTGCAACTTGAAAAGCAATATAGACGGGATCTAATGCATGAATATTTTTACGACTAGGTGAAGAAGCGAAATTGGCTCCTGCAGCAATCAATGCTTCATAATGTGATTGGCATCCACCAGCAAAAATAACTAACTGATCACAATTTGATTCGTATTGTCTTGCCTTTTTTATTGTTTCAACATAATCACGACTATGGCTATAACGATCTAAATGGTCTTTTTCTAAATGATTACTTAGTGAGTCATGTCCTGTAATAACTAGGATTTGTGGACGATGTTTTTCGAGTAACCCAATGACCTGTTCTTTCATTTCGTTTTCTTTAAAATAATAACCTACTGCACGCACACCTAAGTTTTTATATTTTGCTTCACACAATTCTAAGTATTCTTGATCTCCATCTAAATGTAATATTTTTCCTTTTATGATTTTATCTTGTCTTAATAATTTAGATTCATCAAATTGATATGTTTTCCATGGTTCAATCACTTCTTCTAAATCATCAAGAAAACTATCCGCAATCAATCGTATTTCTAAGCCTCGTAAATAAGCTATATTTTGTTTTAAATCAACGATTTCAAATACCACATCTCGGTTGTACTTTTTTCTAACGACTTTATCTCCTATTTTCATCAAATCACCTAATTTATATTATGTGATTTTTATTTAAATAGTTCCCCATTTCTATCCAATCTTTTAAAGAAAGTTGTTCTGCACGTGTTTTTAAATCAATTTGGAGTGTTTCTAATAAATCTTTTGTCTTTTCTTTACCCCAAAGCTTACTTAAATTATTGTAAAGTGTTTTTCTTTTTTGTTTATAACCTGCCTGAACTAATTGATAAAATTCTTTTTTATTCACATTAACTTCGTGAAATTCTACAGATAATACCGCAGAATCCACATTTGGTTTAGGAATAAATACTTGATTACTTACATTAAATTCATAATTCACTGTTCCATTTAATTCCATTAACAATTTTAAAGGTAATTGTTCTTTTCCTGTTAATTTTAAAGCAACTTCTTTTTGCATCATTCCCACAAAGGTAACTAAAGGTAAATCACTTAACATAATTTTAGTGATCAATTCACTCGTAATATAATAAGGTAAGTTAGATACTAAACTAATTTTTGAGTAGTCTTGTAATTCTTTTTTTAGTTCCTCTAAATCAACTGTTAAAAAGTCTTGTAAACGTACTTCTACATTAGGATATTCTTCTAAAGTATAAGCTAATACTTCAATTAAGCGTTCATCAATATCATAGGCTATTACTTTTTTGGATTTTCTTGCTAAAAACTCCGTTAAACTTCCGATTCCCGGACCTATTTCAATAACACAGGTTTGGTCATCAATTTTTGCACAATTAGCGATTTTATTAATAACATTGATGTCTACTAAAAAATTTTGTCCAAAATTCTTTTTAGCATTTAAATTAAATTTTTCTTGTATTTCTAAAGTATGTTTAATCGTTCCAATATCTCTCACGCACTATTCACCTACTTGTTGTAAAAAAGAATGTACTTGTTCATAAGTAATCCCTACTAAATTAAGCCGTTTATACAATGTTTTAACATTCCCATAACCTAAATGAAAATGATCATAAATCGCTAATCTTCTTTTTTTGTTTCCTATAATATCTAATTGTAAAAATTCTGACCAACTGATACTTTCATTTTGTTCATTGAATGTGACTACATTTTCTAATGCTTCTAAAATCGCTTCTTTACTTGCTTCTGCTATACCGACTTTATTTTTTTTGATTGCATCTTTTTTATGAACGAATGCATGTTTACAATTAGGGACCACTTGTTGGATTTTATCACGAATTTGCTTTCCCGGGAAATCAGGGTCCGTCATAACAATAATATCTCGAGTAAGACTTGTTGTCTTTATATAATCCAATGTTTCTTTGCTAATAGCTGAACCTCCTGTTTCGATTGTATCTACGTCTAAAAACGATTTTAATACTTGTGTATCTGTTTTTCCTTCTACAATAATAATTTCATTTACTTTCATTATTTTATTCCTACCGCCTTTTTTGCTAATTTATCTGCTATTTCATTATACTTATCTCCACTATGCGCTAAAACTTTGATAAATTCAATAACAATTTTATTTCTTTTTTCTTTAATATTTTCTTGATAAGCTTTCGTTCCTGTTTTGTTGGCTTTCCAAATTCCATTAGCCCACTTTTCAATGCCTTCATAATCATAATAAATATAGATAGCTTTATAATCATGTTGAATTGCATAGTCAATAGCTGTTTCACTTCCTAATATTTCTCCTGCAACATTTCGCATTGATGTATTTTCTTCATTATCGCCTTTACCATACAGTTGGTCGATCACACCAACCTCATCTAATAAAACACAACCATACCCATATTCTTTCGTTTTAATATTATAACTTCCATCAACATAAGCAAGTAAAGATTTTCCCTCTACTTTTTGCATCACTTTTTTTTCTTCAATAAAAGCCTGAGCTTCTTCTAGAGTGGTAAAACTTTTATATTCCGCTCCTGAATAGCCTTGTACTTGTTTTTTACATTCATCCCAAGTTTCATAAATACCTGGTTTTATCCCTTTTTTTACTGCATAGTATTTTTTTGCCATAAGTTTCTCCTTAATAAAAGATAGAACTATTTTAACATAGTTCTATCTTAATTCACAATTTATTTTCTCATCTCGTATTCATTATTGCAATGGCTTGATCTTTATCTTCTTTTTTCACATAAAGATGACAAATATCTTTTTTACTTTCATTTTGTCTATAACTATCATTTCTTACCCCTAATACACCATAAGATGAATGAATAGGCGTAAATGAATTTCTTCGTTGTTGCCCATCTGATTTCATTTTATATTCAATTGAATTTGCCTTTAATTTATCAGCAATTTGTTCACACATTTCTTTGACACCGACATACAATTCAAAACTAAATAAGCCTAGCATTGTCTTCCCCTCCTTACAATGAGAATTTAAATTGTTTTTTGTAATTTTAGTTTATCATATTATTCTCCTACCAGGAAGTTATTTCTTTATTTTTCCTTTGTTTTTTTCTTCTTTCAATCACTTCTTGTAAAGCTTCTTGACGCCACTGATTAGGATCCATAATTTCAACATTATATGAATGAATATATAAAAAGATCCTTGTTAAATAATCCATACAAATTAACACAAATGTTTCATTATCAAACATATCCACTAACATATCATAAACATTAACACATCCTACAATAACCTGATTATAAAATTTGGAATTTTTTGCACATTCTTCTCCTCTAATTTTAAAAACCTTGTCTAATAATGCTTCTAACTGATCATTTCTCATCTCTTTTATCCATAAATTAGCTACTTCTGAAGGATCATTAAAGAAAATATATCTATTCTCTAATTTTGTTAATCTTTCCCGATTAATTCGCTTGTTGATGGGTTCTAATTCACTAATAAATTCTAAACTCAAATGACATAATTTAGCCAATTCTTCTTTTGTTACTTTTACATCAAACAATACATTTTGTGCTTGAATATGTAATTCAAGTTGATCTTTAGCTAACTTTTGCTCCTTTCTTTCACCAAGTCTTGCTTCATAAACTAAGTCTACTAATTCTTTTTTTCTTTCTTCACTCATATCTTTTAACATAGTCTAAATTCCTCCTATATTCTATTATTCGATTTATTTTTTAGTTTTTCTCACTTTTTTTGAAATGTCTTTCTCACTTCTAATTCGCTCTTTGTTTTTCCTTATAATTTCTAAATAAAGTTTATAAGTATCACTCATCTCTACATTTTCTAAAAACGATTATCAATTGGAACAAGTTTAATGTAATGTAAACCATGTACATGATCATCCTTAGTTGTAAATCTTTTAGGTAAACTAAAAAAAAGTGTACCTAGGCACGGATACACTTATATTTGATCTTAATGGGTTAGCAAAATTCTAGAGAGTGCCCTTATAATTTAATTTCATAATAATCACATAAGGTCTACCACCTTTATTATGTAAAACTTCAAAATCCACTCTAATTATTTTTTGATAATAATCTTCTTTTATCCTCTTTAACTTCATTTTTTCTCCTATAAAAAAACCCTCCAAAATGGAGGATTAACTATCACGTGCAATATCTTTATTTATTGTAGCCGTTGCACACAGTCTACCAACATATCTCAACACACTCATTATAACAATCTATAATCTCTAATGCAATCAATTATATTCCTTCCCTATCTATACTATACGCTTTTTTAGAGTATTTTTCTCACATTTTTCCAAATTTGTTTAATCTTCTTCCAACAAAGCAACATTGACATTTCAAGTATACAATATTGGAACTTATTTGGGACAAATATTATGTTTAGATATGTTAAAATAAAAATGTTATCGTTTCTCTCTTTCTGTTTGAAAGGAGGTGAATCTATGGTAGAATTTTTATTAAATATCGTAGCAGGTATAATCATTATTATGCTTGCAAATGGCTAGATAAATACATAAAACGATAATTAGCCTAGTAATTAAAAAGCTAAGGGCTCGCACCCCTTAGCTTTTTTTTGTGAACCTATGGTTGAATTTCGTTTATATTATAAACTATTTTATCTAAAATAGCAACTACCAAAACTTTTCCATATTACATTTTATAATACAGTGAGAACTCATAGTCGCTGTAATTATCAAAGTCCAAATCAGTATGAAAGAAGTTATGAAAAAAACAGTTAAACTAAATGAAATATTTCAGTTTAACTGGTACTTTTTATTGACGTAGTATCACGTATACGAAGTCCACTAAGGAAAACACCTGCCATTCCGTGCACCGGAGCAGAAAAAATTTACTTATATAAAATCACGCGGAAGCCATTATTCAAAAGAAAATGTACGTATACATCTGGATAAAAATCGTTGCAAAGCGAAAATTTCAAAGCATCTGTCCAGAGAAGCTCGCCTGTATATCAATATCTCCACGTATGTTACAACCGGCAATCGAGAAGGATTTG
>URQL01000132.1 GCA_900550005.1 uncultured Erysipelotrichaceae bacterium | reverse complement strand
TTAATTAAATCGTGTTGAGGATGAGAACTTAAACCAGGATAATAAACTTTTTTAACGTGTTCATTGTTTTCTAAGAAAGTTGCGACATCATACGCAATTTTACTATGCGCTTCTACACGTACTTGTAAAGTACGCATTCCTTTAATAAGTTCACTTGAAGCATGAGGATCTAAAATGCCACCAGTTTGTTCTCTTAATAAATGAAGATCTTGGTAAAGTTTTTCATCATTACAAACTAAAACTCCGGCAATTAAATCACTGTGTCCACCAAAATATTTAGAACATGTATGCATAACAATATCTACACCTAAATCTAATGGATTTTGGTATAAAGGCGTACAATAGGTATTATCAATGTAAGTTAAGATTCCTTTTTCTTTAGCTAACATACAAACTTCATGAATATCTTGTACACTAAAGGTTAGAGACACTGGACTTTCTAAAATAATTAAATCCGTATTTTCTTGAATGGCTTCTTCAAATTCTTGAGTGGTAAAACCATCAACATAAGTGATCGTAACTCCCATTTTTAAAGCTAAAAAGCTTTCAATAAAATGTGTTAAAACACTATACGCATTTTTAACACAAACGATATGACTTTGGTATTTAACGGCATATAAAACTGCGTTGGTTGAGGCAGCCATACCTGAAGAATAAATTAAAGCATGACGACCATGTTCTAAAGTGGCAATCTTACTTTCAGCTACTTTTGTTGTAGGGTTATCGACACGTCCATAAAAATATTGACCTGGCGTTCTTGTTTCTCGTTTATAATATTCTGTTATATTATTAAATAAGTGTAAAGAGCTATTGTAAACAGGGGGATTGATTGCATTTAGATATTCTTCATGATGCTCCCCTTCATTTAATAAAATATAACTTGGTTGTTTTTTGATTTCCATAATTTTTTTCCTCCAATTTAGTGTAAGTATAACATGAAATAGGTTTAAGTAAAAGAATTTGTAAAATTAAAAAGAGATGGATAATGACCTAGACAAAATGATTTTATTTTCATAGTTTATAGCAGGAGGGAAAAAAACGTTTAACGATGAAATGTATCCTGTTTATGAAAGAAGACCCATGAATAAAGTAGGTGATCTTTATTTATATCAAGTAGAAAAAGGAGATAATGTTTGGCAAATAGCAAGACAATATAATTCAAGTGTAGATTTGATCCAAGGAATCAACCATTTAAATCCAAATTCGATGATCTATCCAGGACAACAGCTTTTAATTCCAGTAGTTGAAAAAAGGATCCAACCACCTTATCGAAATGATCAACCCACTTATGATCTTTACTTCTAACCACTATGCTTAGTGGTTTTTTGTATAGAAAACAAAGATGAGGTCATACTAAAAATGAGGTGTAAATCATGAAAAAATGTCTAATTTTACTTTTGCTTGTTTTGCTTAGTGGCTGTAAGCAAATTCAAGAAGGTGCAAATGATATTAAAGATTCCATTAATAAATACAATGATGGTATTTATACAACTAAAGTACAAGGCTATGGTGGGGAATATGATGTGAGTGTAACCTATCAAGATGATCGTATTAAAGATGTAACGATTGGTGAAAATAATGAAACACCCTCTATTGGTGGTGTCGCTGTAGAACAAATCGCTAAAAATGTCGTTGATCAAAATACCATCGAGCTAGATGGCATCAGTGGTGCCACCATTTCTAGTGATGCTTTATTAGAAGGATTAAAAACAATTGAACAACAAGCTAGAAAAGCACATGAATAAAAGTAGAAAAAAGCTACTTTTATTTTATTTTTGTTAAAAAAATAACAAGAAATTTACAAAAATATGTTATAATGCATAAGAACTTATAGCAATTTTACTAAAAAAAGAATAAAATAAGTTTGTTATACAAAGGGGGTCATGACATATGGCTAGATTAGAACGAAAAGATTATGAAGCTTTAGCTTTACTTGATCCAAAACAATTCACATCAAAAACATTGATCGTGGTTGTAGATATGGTCAATGGATTTGTTAAGGAAGGAAATATGGCAGATCCAGCAATTCAAGATATTGTTGGTAGTCAAAAACAATTATTTACATTATTACCAAATCGTGATCATCTTTACTTTGTAGATGCTCATGATCAAGACTGTAAAGAATTTAAAACATTTCCTCGTCATTGTGTTAAAGACAGTGATGAAAGTAAAATTTGTGATGAATTAGAAGCGGATAGTAAACAAAGTTACATTGTTTACAAAAATTCAACAAATGGTTTTTTAGCACCAGACTTCATTGATAAAATCGATAAATGGATGAGCTATGATGATTTTGTGATCGTGGGATGTTGTAGTGATATTTGTGTTTTACAATTTACTTTAACTTTACAAACTTACATTAATCAACATGATTTAATGAAACAAGTAAATGTTGTAGTAGATGGTATTGATACATATCATAATACAGATGGTCATGATGCAAAAACTTACAATAAAATGAGCATTGACTTAATGAAACAAGCAGGAGTCAATGTGATGAGAATGGAAGGGAATAAATAATGAATCAAGAAACAAGAAATTTAACCTTAGTTATGGATCTCTATGAACTAACTATGGCTTATAACTACTATAAAAATGGTTTAAAAGATCGTATTGCTTATTTTGATATGTATTATCGTAAAAATCCAGATCAAGGTGGTTATGTTATTTTTGCAGGATTAGAACAAGTTGTAGAATGTATTGAAAACTTACGTTTTACAGATGGAGATATTAAATATCTACGTTCTTTAAATTTATTTGATGAAGAATTTTTAACTTATTTAAAAAATTTAAAATATACAGGAAATGTTTACGCAGTTAAAGAAGGAACACCTGTTTTTCCTAATGAACCTTTAATTACAATCGAAGCGCCAATTATTGAAGCGCAATTGTTAGAAACGGTATTACTTGTTACAGTAAACCATCAATCTTTAATTGCCACAAAAGCGCATCGTATCGTTCGTGAAGCTAAAGGAAGACCAATTATGGAATTCGGTGCTCGTCGTGCTCAAGGGTATGATGGCGCAACACTAGGAGCACGTGCTGCTTATATTGGGGGAGTTGCCGGAACTGCAACGGTTTCAGCTGGACTTGCTTTTAATATTCCAGTTGTTGGAACAATGGCTCACTCATTTGTTCAATTATTCGATAATGAATACGATGCTTTTGCTACTTATGCAAGAACATACCCAGATAACTGTATTTTACTTGTAGATACTTATGATGTATTAAAACAAGGGGTTCCTAATGCGATTAAAGTCGCTGAAGAAGTGTTAGCTCCAATGGGAAAACGTTTAAAAGGTGTACGTATTGATAGTGGTGATATTGCTTACTTATCAAAGAAAACAAGAATGATGTTAGATGTGGCTGGACTTACAGATTGTAAAATTACCATTTCAAACTCATTAGACGAGTATTTAATTCGTTCACTATTTGATCAAGGAGCTCAAATCGATAGCTTCGGTGTTGGTGAAAATTTAATTGTATCTAAAAGCGCACCTGTTTTTGGAGGAGTCTATAAATTAGTTGCAGCAACAGATCCAGAAGGAAATATTATTCCAAAAATCAAGGTATCTGAAAATACTGAAAAAATTACAAATCCAGGTTATAAAAAAGTTTATCGTTTAATGGATAAAGAAACAAATAAAGCCATTGCAGATTTAATTGCTTCTTATGATGAAGTCATTGATCCATCGCAAGACATTACCATTTATCACCAATCTAATATTTGGAAAAATAAAGTGGTGGAAGCGAATACTTATGATGTGGTTGCTTTACAAGAAACAATTTTTAAAGATGGTAAGTTAGTTTATGCATTACCAGATATCGAAACGATCCGTAATTATCGTAAAGAACAAGTTGAATTAATGTGGGATGAAATTTTCAGACTAGAATATCCACATACTTATTATGTAGATTTAACTAAAAAATTATTTGATCAAAAAATGGAATTATTAGAAAGAAATAAAGGAAGAAAATAATGAGTAGATTTAAAAGACAAATGATACGTGGAGGATTAGATGATTATCAAAAATCAGATATACCCACTCCAAAAAAAACAAAAGAACATACGAATTTAAAACAGTATGCTTCTTTATCTTGGTTAGTATTAACACCAATGAATGTTATTAAAATGTTTGTTGCTTATATGGTCGTAGCTTTAACGGTAGAAAAAGCTTTAGCAAATGTTTTATCTCTAGCGTCTGCAACGGTTATTTCACATGGCTTAATTACGAGTTTATTGGTTGTTTTATTATTAAATGGGGCAAATGGGAAAAAAGCATCACTTCAAGAATTAGGCGTTCGTTACGTAGTGATGGCTTTGATTTTTGGATTAGGTACATTAATAACATCATCTTTTCTTTATAAATAATTAAGAAAGGGGAGAGGAGTATGTTTAGCATTTATAAAAAATTGGGTTGGTTTTTTAAGCAAGAAAAATGGCGTTACATTTTTCTTGCTTTATGTATTATTGCATCGACTTTTTTTATGACTTTACCACCTAAATACCTAGGAGAAGCACTTGATGCGATTGGTACAGGGCAAATGGTTCAAAGTTATTTTTATGAATTATTGATAAAAATGGGGATCGTAGCTATTTTGATTTATACAACGATGAATATTCGTTCACGTTTATCACAAAATGGGAGCTACAAATTACAATATTTACTTCGTAATCAATTAATGCGTTATTTAGAAGAAATGGATGCCCATTACTATAACGATCATGAGACAGGGGATTTAATGGCTGTAGCAACACAAGATGTCAATAACATCTGTATGGCGGCTTCACAAATTTTAATGTCTTTATTTTCATCAAGTTTTATGATTTTATTTGTTGTTTACCGTATGGTAAGTGGAGTTAGTGTATCCTTGACACTTGTTGCGATTGCACCACTTCCTATTGCCATTGTTTTAGTTAATTTTATGTCAAAAAGGATCCGTCGATTATTTATTGAATCACGTGATGCTTTTGGTGATTTTAATAATACAACACTTGAATCTGTAGCAGGAGTACAAGTGATCCGTGCTTTTGTACAAGAAAAGCATGATATTGAAAAATTAAAAAAAGCTTCTGATTTAGCGAAAGATAAAGAACAAAAAGCAATGCGTTTAGATGCTGCTTTTGGACCTTTATTCCGTATTGTTTTTTCTATTTCGGTCGTTTTAACGATTATCTATGGTGTTTTACTTGTATTTGAAAGAGAAATTACTGCTGGAGATTTGGTTTCTTTTAACTTGTATTTAA
>URQL01000131.1 GCA_900550005.1 uncultured Erysipelotrichaceae bacterium | reverse complement strand
ACAATTTATAAGTACATTTAATAACGTTGGGTGTAAACATACAGAATGTAATAGGTATCAAGACTGTAATCATGGTTGCAGAGCAAGGGCTTTTTTAATGAGTGGGGATTTGTGTGAACGTGACATGGTTTATTGCTATAGATTGGGGGAATGTTAAAATTGAAAGTTATTAATAATTTTATATATACTGTTTTTGATTCTCAGATTTATCTATTTAGATGCGATAATCAAACTACATACATTATAGATTTAGAATTTCTACCTATTTTGGAATTAATTAATGTGGGTAATAATAATATGACAAAGAACGATATGAAAAATTGCTTTTTCTTAATAAAGAATGGGGTGCTAGTTAGTGAATAGCGTTAAAAAAAGAGTTCAAGATTTTCAAAGCAAATATATTTATCAACCTGATGCTTTTATCAAATATATGGCTTCTATCAGCTTTGATAAAGGTATTAGATTTAACCATCCATTAATCATTACATGGGATTTAGTTAATTATTGTAATTTGAATTGTTATTTTTGTAGTGCAGGTACAAGTTCTTTTAAAAAACAAAATAGTGTAATTGCTGACTATAAAAAGGTTCTTGAGTTTATAGATTCTTGTAATCCAATTTATGTAACTTTAAGAGGTGGTGAACCGTCAATTCACCCTCACTTTAAAGAAATATTAAAGTATTTGATTGAAAAAAATATATTTGTTGAAGTTGTAACTAATGGTAGTGGTATTACTGAAGAAATCGTAAAAATAATGAGTAGTGCAAATCAAGATAAAATTCGTATTAAGATTAGTCTTGATTCAAGCGATAAAAAAATAAATAATGATCAACGCGGAGAAAAAAGTTTTGATTATGCTCTTAGAGCCTTATGTAATCTTGGTAGGTATCAAATAAAGAATGTTCGAGTGCAAATGGTGATTACTGAAACAAATGTAAATGGAATATTTGAAATGTATAAATTTCTACATGATTATAATGTTTCATCATTTGGGGTAACTGTTATGACACCTTTTGGAGATTCCAAAGGTTTAGACATGATAGAATTTGGAGATGTTATTTATGAAGAAATGAATAATTGTATTGAAATGTTTAATAGAAAGAAAAAGATAAGAATTGAAAAAAATCATCTAGGTTATAAGAATACATTATATGATGATAAAGATTATGATTACAATTTGGCTAATAGAGGCTTTCGTATAAAATGTGTTGCTGGAAATCTTAAATTAAATATTGATGCAAATGGGGATATATATCCATGTGATTTTTTAAAGTTTTCAAATTTTAAAGTTGGAACTATATATGATCCATTTGATGAAATATGGAATTGTGAAAAACTGGTATATTTGAGTAACATTGAACGGAAAGATAAAAAAGAGTGTGGAAGTTGCAAAAATAAAATGTGTAGTACAGGATGTATGGGAAATGCTTATTTAAGGTTTAATGATATTTTAAGAAAGGATCCAAATTGTGCTTATGAATAATGATATTTATTATACTTCGTCAGAAGAATGTGTATTAGAAGTTGAATATAAAATCGATAGTATTGATAAAGTAAAAGTATTGTGTAGCTTTTCTATTATGAGAAATATTCGATATATTGTTTTACATAATATTTATGAGAATCTTTTGAATAAGGAATTTGATAATTATGTAATGCAAAATAGTTCAATTATTTTTATTGTATATACTACTAAATATAGAGTGAATACAATAAAAAATGTTACTTATGTGTCTGATTATAAATTAGGTAAAACAGATGCACATTTCAATGATATTTGTGTTTTTGAATATAATCTAGAACATGAAAAAGAGTGTGACATTTTAGAAAATGAAATTGAAAGAAATGTTGTCGAATTAAAAAATAAAATGATTTTAATAAAAATCAATCATGTAGATCCATATAATATTTTGGGATTTAAAAGGCTAAGTAATAAAATGAAAGAATTATCTCATATTGTTAAAGTAAATTATTATTGGGATACTTATATGACTCAATTGTGTTTAACTAATCCTTGCTGCTTAAATTTATGTTTTGGTTTTGTATGTAAGAGTTCAAAAACAAAAAATCCAAAAATACTCAGAATTAATAAAAATGGAGAATTATTTCCTTACTCAATTTCGAACAGTAAATATCTATTAGGTTTTTTTAATGGTAAATCAATTAATATAAATAAAGATTTTCATATTGTTATTGACAATTATATAGCACTTCAAAAAAATATTTATAATCGTTATGTGATCAAATGGCCATTTTTATTTTTCCCAATTGGAGGTATATTGGAATATGAAAGTAAATAATGTAAACGTCTATGTAAATAATATTTGCAATTTAGAATGTGTTTATTGTTATCGTGGTGAAAAAAGAAAAATAACAGGAAAAGAAGACAATTACAGGATAATCGATGATATATGTTTAAAAATGGTTAGAGAAGGAATTGAAAATATAACTTTTACGGGAGGAGAACCACTTTTGGATAAATATTTTTATAAATATCTTGAAGTGTGTAATAAATACAAAATAAAAGTATCAATTTTGACTAATGGAACAATACCTATAAATGAAAATTATTTAAAACTCATTAATGATATAACTTTCAGTATTGATGGTGATGAAAAAATTATGTTTACACAAAGAAAGGTTGATGCTCATAAATATCGAATTATTTTGTCAAATATTAAAAAATGCATTGAATATAACGTTAAGATAAAATTGAATATGGTTATTACTAAAATAAATTTAAATTTGTTTAGAGAAAATATTTTCAAGTTTATAATAGATAATGATTTAAAAGGAGAGATTGCTTATATCAAGATTAATATAGTTGAAAGTGATAATCCTTTGTTAAAATTAAGTGAAATTGAGATAGAAGAATTATCTCAACAAATCCTGATATTACGTGAAATGTTATTTTACAAAATACCAATTATTAGTAATTTTGATCTTGATACTTATGCACTTTCTTTAAAAATAGATAATGGATTATTTTCAGTTCCTGTTTGGTTTGATTTAGAGAAAAATATATTTTTTTTAGAAAATCAATTAAACAATTTATCTTTAAGTCATATATGTGAAAATTACGATTCATTATGTAAACAAATAATTTCAAGCAAAATGGATAAATATGGAATGTTAAGGTTGAATTAATAATGGAGGCGATTAACAGTGATTGAATTAGAAAATGTATCGATGAAATATAAAGGAAATAGCTATAAATCGTTAGATCAGGTATCTTTTAAAATTGATAAAGGGGACATTGTTGGATTAATTGGTCCAAATGGAGCAGGGAAAACAACTCTAGTTAAAATCATTTGTGGCTTAATTAAACCTACTTCATATAAAAAAGTAATGGTGAATAGTAAATCTATGGTTTATGATAATAGAAAAAATGATGTTCATATCGGATTAATTTTAAATTCAAATCAATTATATGATGATCTATCAGCATTAGAAAATATAATGTTTTATACAAAACTATATAAAATAAAAAAATCTGTAAATGAAATAGAAAAAATAATGGCTGAAGTAGGATTACAAGGTAAAGAGAATATGTTGGTTAGTTCTTATTCTACAGGTATGAAACAAAAGTTAAATATTGCTAAAGTATTAATTGCTGAGTTTCCTCTGTTAATATTAGATGAACCTACGAGTGGTATGGATCCTGTATCTAAAATGGAAATCTACCAGTTATTGTTATCAATTAAGCAAAGATATCAAATAACAATCATTATTGCAACACATGCCATGAATGAAGTGGAGAAATTATGTAATAAGGTTATTGTTGTTAATAGTGGGAAAGTTATTTATAGTGGTAAATTACGAACATTAAAAGAATTATATTGTAACAATATTTATGATTTATATGTAAATGATGATATTTATAAAGAATATCTTGAAGAGATTGAAGAAAAAGGTTATAAGTATTATTCAATGAAAGAAAAGGATCATAATCGAATTGTAGTTTTAGATGAGCAATTTAAAATAATAAGAAAAAATTATATAGAACAATATACATTGAGAAAATTAGAATTAGAAGATATATTTATTTATCTTGTAACAAACAAGGATAGAAATGATGATTAAATTATTTTTAAAAAGAATTTTCCGTAATAGATGGTTATTAATCAAAATGTATATTGTCTCTCCTGTAGTAAAAATATTACCGGTTATATTAGTACAGCATAATTATAATGATACTAATCCTAATTTGACATTAAATTTGTGCTTATGGTCATTTTTTTATTTTTCTGCTTTTGAATCAGTTAATATGAAAATGAAAGCCTTTGGCTCTGAAAAGATAAATGATGTTATGTTGTCACGAACTTCATTAATTAAATATAATTTGTATGAAAATTTAGCCCTAAATATTGCTTTTATTCCTTCCTATATTTATACATTGATAATTTATTCTTTAATTTATCATCTTAGTTTTAATATGGGTAAAGTAATTGTTTCTAGTTTTTTTATGATCTTGTGTAATTTCTTGATGATGTTAATAACTTTTATTTTTGAGTTGAGGTTTAAAAACTATTTTAACAAATTTAATGTGTCTATGGATTTTATTTATATTTTGGTAGGAGTAACTTATAGCTATACAATATTACCCTTGATTTTATCTAAAATATCTTTATTGATACCAATAACGTATATTTTTAGTTATTCTATTAGCAATGACTTTAATAATTTAATATATTTTCTTTTTTCTTATATGATTTGTTTAGCTTTAGTTTTGATATGGTTAAATGGAACAATATATGTATATATTAAAAGTGGAGGAAGAAAATGAGAGGAATATTTTTAAAAAATTATTATTTTTATAAACGAAATTTTACTGAAATAATTTCACAATTTGTTATGTCTTTATTGCAGGTCTTACCAATTTATTTAATGTTAGTAAATCAAAATGTATCCTTATTAGATAGAGGTGGTGCGGTATTAAATTATTTATTAGCATGTTGTATATTAAATGTTATTGTAGGTGTTAATTTTGAATATTATCGAGAAATAGTTCAGGGTAAAGATATCGAATTAAAACTCGCTGGAATAAGTAATTTTCAATATGCATTAGCACAAACTATATTTTATGTAATTTTGAATATATTTATTTTTCTTTTGTCATTATTTGTAGTGTTTAAATTTTATCAAATCGGATTATTTACAGAATTAAATTTAATTACATATTTTGAATTAATAATTTATTTGTTAGTTAATATATTTTCCACATCATTTTTAAGAGCTGGAATATGTTTCATAATCA
>URQL01000130.1 GCA_900550005.1 uncultured Erysipelotrichaceae bacterium | reverse complement strand
TATTTGACCTCCTGAGTAATTTTATTTATTTTCTTAAGCTTTCTATCTCTTAATTCTAAAATAATGTCAGCAGAATTTGCAACTTCTTTGCTATGTGTTACCACGATTACACACTTATTTCTTTCTTTTGCTAACTTTTTAAGTATTTCAATTATTTCACCAGCAGTATCAACATCAAGATTTCCAGTAGGTTCATCTGCTAAAATTATTGGGGCTTCTGAAACTAGTGCTCTTGCAATCGCCACTCTTTGTTGTTGTCCTCCTGATAACTTCATTACATTTCTATTTATTTGACTTTTATCAAGTCCTAATTCAAATAAGATTGTTTCAGATGCATTTTTATTTACTAATCTAACATTTTCTATTGGTGTTAAATAATCAATTAAATTATAGTTTTGAAAAACTAACGATATGTTATTTTTTCTATGATTACTATAACCATCTTTCTTTATATCATTTCCTTTAAATAAGATTTGACCTTTTTGTGGTTTATCTAAACCTGCTAATAGCGAAAGTAATGTTGACTTTCCTGCACCTGATTTTCCTATTATCGCATAAAATTTTCCAATTTCAAATTTTTGATTTACTGATGATAATACTTTCTCATTTGAATTTGAATAATTATATGTTACATTTTTTATTTCTAATATATCCATTTTTAATCTCCTAACTTATTTTTGACAATATTTCTTTTGGTTTTTTAATTAATATCATTAAACTTGCAATAATAACTGATAGAACAATAATTCCAATTAATATTCCGTAACTTTGTAGAAATGTTATGAGATTCGAAATTAAATTATTATTTTTAAGTAAGCTATCAACCATTATTGTTGAATCATCAGAATTCATAAATCCACCGACTATAATATTTAATATTACATTTCCTATAAACAAGGATAATACTAAAGAGGGTAGTGATATAAATAATAATTCAAGTATAAATTGAGTTACAATTTTTATTTTACCTATACCAATTGATAACAATATTCCTATTTCATATATTCTTTCTCTTAACCATAATATTAATATTAATGACAATACTGTTATTCCACCTATCATAATTGAATATGTCATAATATTAATAATATGTTTTATTCCATCTATAGACTCTAGTGTTTCTTCGAATACATGATTATCACTTGAAACATTGAATTGTGACCAATCAATTTTAATATTTTTAATTTTATTTAATGCTACCTTTGTATTTTCTGAACTATCTGAAAATATTTCAAGTTTATTAACAATTTTGTTATTTTCAGATTTATCTAATGCTTTTTGACTTGATTCATAATCAATAAATACCATATTTTCACTAAAGTCTGATGATAAACCAGTATATTTTTCTTGTTTTTTACCTGAAAAGATTCCAATTATCTCAAACTCATATTCTAATTTCTTTTCACTATTATTAGAATCAATTAATTGAAGTTTGATTTTATCGTTCAATTTTAGGTTATTTTTTTCAGCAAGTTCCTCATGAATAAGAATTTTTCCTCTATCATCATTATTAATATGTCTGCCTTTTATAATAGTGAAAATACCACTATTGAATAAATTATTCTTTTCACTATTATTAGTAGCTTCTACTGAAAGCATATTTTTGAACTCATCGGATAAATCATCTCGTTCTACTAATTGAGTTCCATCTACAACTTTGATGTTTGTAGTGCTAGCTAGTCCATCATAATTAGTAATAATTTCTTGTATTTCTTTTATATTATCTAATTCTTTAAACTGATTAGTTTCAAAAGTATCACCATTATTTTTAGTTATTGACAATGATGAATTTGAAATCTTGTATAAGTTTTTTTCTAAATTATTAGTTGATTTTGTTATATTCAAACATGAATATAAACAAGAGAGAACTACTGTTAAAATAATAAATACTATAATTGTTCTATTTCTTTTTCTTAAAATATATGCTATAGCATTTTTTAGCATTTTATTAACCTCCTATCTTCAGATTTTTTGTCTAAGAATGTATATAACCCACGTGATTATATTAATTTTTTAGGTTTTTGTCAAATCGTCCATCAGCGGATTTAATATCTTAAGTGTTAGTATTTGAAAATGTTCAAAATCTAACGTATTATATGTCACTTGAAGTGACTGAAAATGAGAAAGACAGAATTAAGAATGAGCGAAAAAGAAAAATAGGATGTATCAAAGAATTAGTTGATCATAATGGTAACAAAAACAGGGCTTCTAAAAAGTTTGGTTTATCTAGAAGACAAATCAATCGTCTTATTATCATTTTCTAAGAAGTAATTAATTAACTTTCTCTCTTGCCTATTTAAATTATCTATGAATTGTCTTATTTCTTGTATATTTTTTCTTTCAATCTCATCATCCTATTTTTTCTATTGTTTATCATAATATATATTGCTTTTTACTCTTTCAAAAATCTTTACAGTTATATATATTAATAAGAAGAATATTAAAAATGATGTTCCGTAAATTACTTGCGCTTGTTTTCTAGGATTGCTCAAATAAACTTCATGATGATATCTTGTATTATTCATATCTAATTCATAGCCTAAATTTTCAATATGTTGATGCATTAAGCAAACTGTTGTTGGTTCATCATCATAGCTACCAATATGCATACATTGAACACACAATCCTTCTTTATAGGTTAAAAATTCCACTTTAGAAAAATCTAATTTTTTCTTTTTAGTAGCCTCTTGCTTTGCCCAATTCAAATTTTCTTGCTTAACAAAATCAGGTAAACGAATCAAAGCAATAAATTGAAAATCTGCTTTATTTTGGTAATCAATTGATCCTATTACTCCTTCTTGCCACCAAAAACCTTCTAAAGGTGGAACAACATAATCAAAAAAAACATCTATTTGATAATTTTGTTTAGGACTCATTTTTAAAGTATAGGCAATACCATATAGTAATTTTAAACATTGTTGATATTCTCCATTTTCTTCATTAGGATTTTCTTTCCCTCGAATCGCAATAAAATTCATTTTAGGGACTTCAATAATACTTGGTATTGTTTTAGGCTGGTAAAATTCCCTATATTCTTTTTTAAAATCAAAAATCACTTTTTCATCACCTCAAAATTATTATAGCAAACAAAATAGGACACCGTTGTGTCCTATTTTAGATAAATTTTTAAATTATTTTGCAATCTTTGAACTAATTCATCTTGAATAAATTGAGGTTCTAGTACTTTTAATTGATCACCATAGGATAATAAAAAAGAATAGATCCAATCATTATAAGGATACTTTACTTCAATAATAAAATTGCCTTGCTCATCTTGAGTAATTTGATCCAGACAGAAATCATCATAAACACGATAAGCACATCTTTGAGAAATTTCTAGTTTCAATTTTATTTGTTCTTGTTCATTAGAGTTAAATTGATAATCTTCAAAAGGTCGATCTACAAAAGACTCATCTAAAACTTGAACTTCATGCATGCGAGATAGCTTAAATAAACGGAAACCTTTTTTATCAATATCATAACCATAAAAATACCATTGATTATATTTAAAATAAATTTTATAAGGTTCAACAACACGCTTATCTGTTTTACCAGAACTGTTTGAATAAATAAATTGAATTTTATGATGTAACAAAAGGGCTTGTTGTAAATGTTGGAATGCAAAATTAACTTTTGAATTCCAAGAAGATAAATCGATATTAAAATAAGATTCTTGATGATATCCAAGGTATTTAGCAAGTTTACGATAAATTTCGGGTTGCATGGTATGAATTTGTTCCATAACTTGCAAGGAAGAAGCTAACTGTATTTTCTCATCAATCGTTAAAAGTGTCTTATCCAAAGTGTAATAATCAAGTAATGCGATTCCTCCATTTTTCCCTTTAGACATATAGATAGGGATATTTGCCTTAGTTAGCGTGTCAATATCACGATAAATCGTTTTTGTTGACACTTCAAAATAATCAGCTAAATAACGTGCTGTTAATTTTTCATGAGAAAGTAATAAATAAACAATGGCAAATAAACGATCATTTTTCATAATTATTCAATCATTCCAAAATGCGAAAAAGGATAAATCAAATACCCCGCCTTGCCTACAATATCTTCCATTTTGAAGCAGCCAATTTCGCGTGAATCCAATGAATTTAAACGGTTGTCACCTAAAACAAAATAACAATCATTAGGGACATCATAAACGAAATCTTCTGTGAATTGATCAACACCTTTAACTTGCTTTGCTTCTGCCATATAATCACGATTTAAAAATGGCTCTTCATAAAGTATTCCATTAATATAAAGTTCATCTTCTTTATATTCAATATGATCACCAGGTAAGCCAATTACTCTTTTAATAATACGTTCATTATTTTCTTGCCAATCTAACACAACGACATCAAATCGTTCAATCGTTGATTTCGTCAAAACAAGTGAATTAATAACACCTCGATCGTTATTTGCTAAAGTGGGGTACATAGAAGAGCCTACAATCGTAATTGATCTTATCCCTTGAGTAAATAAACCAAACAAGACTAAAACAACAACCCCTATTTTTAATAAATTACGTAGATATTTCATCCCTTTTTTCATTTTCAAATCACCTCAGTTACTTTTATTATAATAAAAAAAAGGGCATATGACTATGCCCAAATCGACTATTTTCTAATTTCTTTAATTCTTGCAGCTTTACCTGATAATCCACGTAAATAATGTAATTTAGCTCTACGTACTTTACCAACTTTAACTACTTCGATATGATCGATGATTGGTGAATGAATTGGGAAAATTCTTTCTACACCAACTTGGTAAGAAATTTTTCTAACTGTGAAAGTTTCAGAAATTCCAGAACCTTTACGTGCAATACATACACCTTCAAATAATTGGATACGGAATTTTTCTCCTTCTTTGATTTTTACGAATACTTTAACAGTGTCACCTGGTTTGAAATGAGGTACATCTGTTCTTAATTGTTTTTTTGTAATTTCTTGAACAACTGATAAATTCATTTTTCTTTCTCCTTTTAACAATATTTTTCTACGAAGTTCATACATCATTCGATCAGCGGACCTTCTGAGTCATAAGACTTGGTAATAATAACACTTTTTACCTTATAAATCAATATTTTTTTTAATTTTATCAAGCATTTTTTTCTCTTCTGAAGTAAATTCTCTTTTTTTAAGTAAATCAGGTCTTTTATAATACGTTTTTTTTAAAGATTGAAATAAACGCCACTTGCGAATGTTTTCATGATGACCGCTCATTAAAACATCAGGAACGCGTTTTCCATCGTATTCAACAGGACGTGTGTATTG
>URQL01000129.1 GCA_900550005.1 uncultured Erysipelotrichaceae bacterium | reverse complement strand
GGAAACATAAACGAATTGCACGAACACCTAAGAATGGGTTCATTTCTTTTGGTAAGTCAATAGCAGCGATTTCCTTATCTCCACCGATGTCTAATGTTCTTACTACTACTGGACCGTTAACCCCTTCAAGAACAGCTTTATATGCTTCATATTGTTCATCTTCAGTTGGTAATTCAGCAGATTCCATGTATAAGAATTCAGTTCTGTATAAACCAACACCTTCAGCACCATTTTCTAAAACACCTTGGATGTCTTTTGGTGAACCGATGTTTGCTACTAATTCAACATGATGTCCATCAGTTGAAACTGTTTTTTCATCTTTTAATTTTTTTAATTCTTCTCTGTAAGCAATGAATTCATCACGTTTTACTTTGTAAGTTGCAATTTCTTCATCACTAGGATTGATAATAACGATACCTTCGCTACCATCTAAGATAATCATATCTCCATCATTTACTTCTTCAGTAATTGTTTTACAAGCAACAACTGCAGGAATTTCTAAGCTTCTAGCCATGATTGCTGAGTGAGAAGTTCTTCCTCCAATATTTGTTGCAAATCCTCTTACTAAATTTTTGTTTAATTGTGCTGTATCTGAAGGAGTTAAGTCATCAGCGATGATTACAACTTCTTCATCGATTAAAGCTGGGTTAGGTAATGCTTTACCAAGTAAGCTAGCTAATAAACGACGAGATACGTCTTTGATATCAGAAGCTCTTTCTTTGAAATATTCATCTTCCATTGATTCGAACATTCCAATAAACATATTTGCTACGTCTTCTAATGCAGCATCCGCATTGATTTTTTCATTTTTGATTTTATCTTCTACTTGTGTCTTCATTTCTGGATCACTAAGTACTAATGCGTGTGCATCGAATACAGCAGCTTCTTCAGCTGATAAGTTTTTAGAAGCAGCTTCTTTAATCATTTCTAATTCCTTTGCTGTTTTTTCCATTGCTTCTTCATAACGAGCAATTTCCTTTTCAACATCTTCAATTGTTTTTTTTGTAACAGTTAAGTCTGGCATTACTAGTTTGTATGCTTTAGCAATTGCGATACCACTAGATGCAGCTATCCCTTTTATCATGTATAATACACCTCCATACATGTTTATTTTACATTAAATATGCAAAAAAATAAAGCTTTATCATTAAAATATTTAAACGTTTACACAATTCCTTTGTGACAATATAATTTCTATTTTTTTCAAATTCAGGAAATACGCTATATTTATTGCAATATTCTTATTTTATGGTATCCTTGTATAGGATATAGATAGGAGGGTTACAATGAAAATTGTAAAAGTTAAAGATTATGAAGAGGCTTCTAAAGAAGCATTTGAAATTTTTTCACAACAAGTAAAAAATAAACCAAATTCAATTTTAGGTTTAGCAACAGGGTCAACGCCAATTCGTATGTATGAAATGTTAGTGGAAGATCATAAGGTGAACGGGACATCTTATAAAGATATTCGTACATTCAACTTAGATGAATATTATGGATTAGATCCAACACATCCACAAAGTTATTATTATTTTATGATGGAACATTTATTTAAATATTTAGATATCAATGTTAACAATATCAACGTTCCTAAAGGAAATACAGATATTCAAGCAGAATGCGATCGTTACAATGCATTATTAGAAAAAAATCCAATTGATTTACAATTATTAGGAATTGGGTCAAACGGACATATTGGATTTAATGAACCAGGTACATCTTTTGATTCAGTGACTCACTATATCGAATTAGATGAATCTACTCGTAAAGATAATGCACGTTTATTCTTTAATAATATTTTAGATGATGTACCAACTCATGCAGTTACAATGGGAATTCAAAACATTATGAATGCAAAAAAAGTAGTTCTTATTGCATGTGGGGAAAACAAAGCAAAAGCAATTAAAGGATTAGTTGAAGATGAGCCAACAACAATGATCCCTGCATCAATTTTAAGTACACATCCTGATTTTACTTTAATTATTGATGAAGCTGCTGCAAGCTTACTAAAATAAATAAAAAAATCTGAGACCCTATAAGGGTTTCAGATTTTATTTTGACCTATTTCGTTCAAATCATAAGGCGTAATTTGATAAACATAGTAGTTCAACCAATTACTGAAAAGTAAATAAGCATGAGAACGCCATTTTACTTGAATTGTTTTAGTGTCATCATCATCTTCATAATAATTAGCAGGAATGTTTGGATGAATTCCTTTGTTTTTATCGCGAATATACTCTTTGTGTAATGTATCAGGATCATATTCTGGGTGACCAGTGACAAAAAAACGTGATCCATCTACACTTCCGATAAGATAAGGTCCAGCTTCTTTAGATGTGGCTAAAATATCTAAGTCATCAAATTTTTCAATATCTTTAGCAAGCAATGTGGTATAACGAGAATGAGGTGCGTAGAATTGATGATCAAATCCACGCAATATTTTTCTTTTCATTTTTTTAGAATTTGTTGTATGTTCATAAACACCTGATAGCTTTTGATCCAACAAATGTTTATCAATGCCATAAAAATAATGAAGTGCAGCTTGTGAAGCCCAACAAATATAAAAAGAACTAAAAACATGCGTTTTAGACCATTCTAAAATGGTAGTAAACTCTTCCCAATAATCAACTTTTTCAAATTCAAGTTTTTCAACAGGGGCTCCAGTAATAATCATCCCATCATATTTATTATTTTTAATATCTTTAAAAGTATGATAAAAAGCAAGTAAATGATCTTGAGATGTATTTTTAGATTGATGAGACTCCATATGGATCCATTCGACATTAATTTGTAATGGTGTATTGGATAATAAACGTAATAATTGCGTTTCTGTTGTGATTTTAGTTGGCATGATGTTAACAATAAGTAACTTTAAAGGTCGAATATGTTGTGAGTTAGCACGAGTGGTTGGCATAACAAAAATATTCTCACTTTCTAATATTTTTTTTGCTGGTAAAGCGTCCGGTATACGTATCGGCATTTTTTTCACCTCTTTTTAAAATTTCTTAAATAAATATAGCATTAACATGAGTTAAATGCAAATCTTTCTTTCAAAACAGATAAATCATTGCATTTTAAAAATAAATGTGGTATAATTGAAATACATGCAACTGTGGTGGAATTGGTATACACGTAAGTTTGAGGGACTTATGAACGTATGTTCGTGCAAGTTCAAGTCTTGTCAGTTGCACCAAATAGAAATAAAACAGCGACCATTTTGGTCGCTTTTTACTTGAAAGAAAAGGACATCGTTAATTGATGTCCTTTTTCGTTATTTTGTGACAAGATTATATAAAGCATTGGCATAAATTTCAATAGATAATTTTAATTCATCAATATCAACAAATTCATTGTTTTGATGGATTTGATTGTCTGTTCCAGGGAATTCTGGACCAAAAGCAACACAATTAGGCATCATTTTAGCGTATGTTCCACCACCAATTGCTTGTGGCGAAGCTGATTGATCTTTTGTACAATCAACATAGGCTTGATGTAATCCTTGGATTAATACAGAATTTGGATCTACAAATAAGTGAGAACCAATATGGTGTTCTTCTTTAAATTGATAAGGAGCTAAAACTTGATGCATTGTTTCTAACATTTTTTCTTCATCTAATTCATGAGGAGCACGAATATCTAAACGAATAGATAAATCTTGATCATTATAATGAACAATACCAACATTCAAAGTTAGAGGGCCCATTTGTCCAGTGAAACCAAAACCAATTTTTTGAGCTAGATAATCTTCAAAGAAATAGTCAGTTAAAAATTTTGTTACTGGATGATTGATTACGGTGTTTAAGAATCCAGCTAAATAACAAACTGCATTTTTACCAAGATGTGGTAAAGATGCGTGACTTGATTTTCCAATTAATTCAATTGAACAAACCCCATCTTTTTCTTCAATTGTTCCTTTTAAACCATATTTATTTAAAAAGGCAGTAAAAGCTTCTTCGTAATCTTCTTTTTTACCTTTAACTAGAGCAGTAGCACTTTCTGGAACAATGTTAGCAACAGTACCTGCATTTAATGAAATAAGTTTATCATTTTCTACATGTCCTGTAATTGAAAAACCAACACCTTTTTTTTCACCGTAAACTACAGGAAAGTTAGCATCTGGTGTAAATCCCATTGTACAATAAGGTTCTTTACTAAAATAATAACGTAAACATTTAGATCCAGATTCTTCGTTACATCCAAAAATAACACGAATTTTTTTATTCATTTTAACTCCGGATGCCTCTACTAGTTTTGCAGCATAGTATGCAGCAAGTAATGGACCTTTATCATCACTGGTTCCACGTCCATAATATTTATTTTCTTTTTTAGTGAGTGTAAAAGGATCACTATCCCATCCTGTTGGATTAACTGGAACAACATCTAGATGTCCTAAGATAGCAACGGTTTCGTCTCCTTCACCAATATCAATATGACCTGCATAACCATCAATATCTTTTACTTCATAACCATCTCTTTTACCGATAGCTAACATTTTATCAAGGACTTCACGGTTAGCTTTACCAAAGGGTTGATTTTCTTTAGCTGTATTTAAATCTAATACAGAATTTACAGATACTAAATCAGCCATATCTTTGATTAATTCATCAAAAATTACATCAATTTGTTTTTTAAAATCTATCATATCATCACCTCGTGTCTATTGTATCATAAAATTATAAAATTGCTTCAATTTTTTAGGATAAGCTTGAAAGTTTTTTAATGGAATGGTATCATGATGTTTCAAACAGGAAGGATGAAAATATCATGAATAATGAAATTATGCAACAAGTTGCTAAAGAATTAAATATAAAAGTAAGCCAAGTTGAAAAAGTTCTTGAACTTCTTCAAGGTGGAAATACAGTTCCTTTTATTGCTCGTTATCGTAAAGAAGTAACGGGAGCTTTAAATGAAGATCAAATTCGTGAAATTGAAAAAATTTACGAATATGGACTTAGTTTGAATAAAAGAAAAGAAGATGTCATTCGTTTAATCGAAGAAAAGGGAATGCTTGATGACGCTTTAAAAACGGCAATTTTAAAATGTGAAAAGCTAAGTGAAATCGAAGATCTCTATCGACCTTTTAAAGAAAAGAAAAAAACAAGAGCTATTATTGCGAAAAATAATGGATTAGAACCATTGAGTCAATGGATTTTAAAACTACCCGCAAAAGGGGATATTAATGAAGAAGCAAAAAAATATTTGAACGATAATGTTTTAACTGTGGAAGATGCGATTCAAGGGGCTAAAGATATTATCGCTGAAAATATGGCTGATCAAGTAAAGTATCGTAAATATGTTAAAGATA
>URQL01000128.1 GCA_900550005.1 uncultured Erysipelotrichaceae bacterium | reverse complement strand
TTATTGGCGGTAGATTTTACTCTATTCCTCCTGATTTTTTTACATATTTAAACATCCTTTTTTATAAAATAAGAACTTTGTAAAAGATAGGATAACTCCATTCCCATAAAATTACCTAAACCTGTAGATAGATAAAATCCATCAAATCCTACATAAGGGACAAGAATAGATAAACCTACAAGAGTTACAACTAAACAAAACATACTCGAAATGAGGTAATAAGTCATTTTTTGATAGCCCCTCATTTTGGCTTCGTTACGATTTCTAAGGGAAAAGAAATAATAAAATAAAGGCTCATAACGTAAAATCAAACATCCATAGCCTAGAGCTTGTTTATCTTTAGTAAACAAAGATAAAAGTGGTATTGAAAAAGTTGATGTAATTAAGATAATAAAAGTGGTAAAAATAAAAAGTAAATTACGACTCTTTTTCATTCCTAATTGAATACGTTCATATTGCTTTGCGTTTATATTTTGTGCAATAAATACAACTAAAGCCTGACAGATTCCGGCAATAGGCATGATCATAAAACTAAGTAGAGTATTTGCTACACTAAAACCAGCAATAGCACTCACTCCAAGTGTTCCTAGAATCCCTTGTTTGATCATGGAACTAATAGGGGCAATCGTTTGTTGTAAAATAGAAGGCAAAGATAACCCAAACCAATGTTTAATTAAATTTTTATCCATGATTTTGAAATTTAATTGTTTATTTAAAACATGGTAGTAAAGTCTTTTTAAACTAAGTGTCACCCCTACGATTTGAGCAATTACCGTGGCGATAGCTCCCCCTACAACATTTAAATTTAAACAAGCAATAAAATAATAATCTAAAACAATATTCACAGCTGTAGAAATGACAACATACACTAATGGCGTTTTCGAATCCCCATAACCAATAAAGATTTGTTTTGTTAAATCATATACCATTAAAAAAGGTAACCCAATTAAATAAATATGACCATATTGGCTCGCTAATCTAAAAATAGATGAAGGGGTTTGAATCAATTTAAGTAACCCATTTAAACAAACTTGACCTAATACAAGTAATATCATACCCATAATAAAATCAAAAAAAATTAAATTCACGATCACTTGATTTACTTGATCATTTGAATATTTTCCTTTAATTGAAGCAATAAATAAATTAGAACCTAATTCTAATCCTCCTGATATAAATAAAAAGAAAAACAATACACTACTCGCATTCGAAATCGCTGCTAAAGCTTCTTTACCACAAAACATCCCTACAATTAAACTGTCTGCTAAAGAATAAAATTGTGAAGCTGCCATACTTAAGGTAATCGGTAAAGCAAATAAAAATAAAACTTTCGTAATTTTTCCCTTTAATAAATTATCTTCCATTCTAATCATCTCCTTGCTATAATAGAATAAACTATCCAGTAACTGGATAGTCAAGGAGGGATTATGAAAAATCAGGAATATTTAACAGTCAGTGAATTTGCTAAACTCTGTCATCTAAATAAAAAAACTCTATACTATTATGATGAAATCAATTTATTTAAACCTACTTACATTAATGAAAAAGGCTATCGCTATTATTCAATCTACCAATACGATAAAATGGCTTTAATCATCACTTTAAAAGATTTGGGAATGGAATTAAAAGAAATCAAAGAGTATTTACAAACAAGATCGAATCAAGAATTAAATCAATTACTTCTACAAAAAGAGAGCCTTTTACAAGAAAAAATCCTACAGTTAAAAAGGCAACAAAGCTTTTTAAAACAAACGATTCAAACAAATCAAGAATTTATTGATCACCCTATTGAAATTCAATATTGTAAACAAGATAAAAAATATTATGAAATTTTTTATGATTTTCATGAGGATAGTAAAAATTTAATTTCTAATTATCTTACAGATGGTCCTTTTCAAGGACAACTTTTTACTGTAACTAACCATTATCTTTATCGTTTAGTTGAAAAATCAAATCATTTTATTCCTGAAGGTACTTATCTTTCTTCTTTATATTATGGTTTGCCTGAATCTTTACCACAAGAAATTCAAAGGATACGTCAACAAATGCAAAAAGAAAATCAACAATTAGATGAAAATACCTATGTTGAAATTAATGAAATGCTGACTAATCAACAAGATCAAAATGATTCAAACTATTATTTTCTAATTAAGATTCAACTTCTATAGTATCCATTTTTATTCTTGCAAACGTTTACAAAATAAGTTATCATAAATATGTTGAAATAAATTAAGGAGGAATAATTAAATGGAACATTTAAAACTAAAACCCTTCCCTAAAGATTTTTTATGGGGAGCAAGTACTTCCGCTTATCAAGTAGAAGGAGCTTATGATGAAGATGGAAAAGGACTTTCTACACAAGAAACAGCACCTATTCCTGAAGGAACAACAGACTTTAAAGTTGCAAGTGATCATTATCATCGTTATAAAGAAGATATCGCTCTAATGGCTGAAATGGGATTTAAAGAATACCGTTTCTCTATCGCATGGCCACGTATTATTCCTGATGGTGACGGTGAAATCAACCCTAAAGGAATTGAATTTTATAATAATTTAATTAATGAACTCGTAAAATACAATATTACTCCAGTCGTAACACTTTATCACTTTGATTTACCACTAGCATTACAAGAAAAATACGGTGGTTGGGCTTCAAGACAATGTATCAAAGATTATGAACGCTATGTTCGTGTATGTTTTGAAAACTTTGGTGATCGTGTTCACTATTGGTTAACTATCAATGAACAAAACATGATGATCATTTACCATCAATATGAAAGTGAAAAACAAAAATATCAAGTAAACCATCATATGTTATTAGCTCAAGCTAGAGCTATGATCGCATGTCATGAAATGTTAGCTGATTCAAAAATTGCACCTGCACCAAATATTACTTGTATTTACCCTGCTTCCTCTTCACCAGAAGACTATTTAGCAGCTATGGATTATGATCAATTACGTAACCGTATGTACCTAGATACAGCTGTTTTTGGTAAATATCCAGAAGCATTCATGGAATATTTAACACAACGTGGATGGGCTCCAGACTTTGAAGAAGGCGACACTGAAACTTTAGCAAACGCACATCCTGACTTCATTGCATTTAACTACTATGGGGGAGGAACAGTTAAAGCATTATCTAATGAAGAAGGAAATAAATTAAAAGAACAAATGAAAAATGGTCAAGCTGAATTCATGACAGGTTTAATGAGTGAACCTGGTCTTGCTCAAGGATGCCAAAATCCATTACAAGTTCAAACAAGCTATGGAATGGGAATCGATCCTACTGGACTTCGTGCTACACTTCGTCAATTATGGGAAAGATATCATTTACCACTATTAATTACTGAAAACGGTTGTGGAGTTCCTGATAAATTAGAAGAAGGCGATAAAGTACATGACGATTATCGCATTGATTACTTACGCAAACATATTCATGCTTGTCAAGAAGCCATCACAGATGGTGTTAACTTAATGGGATACTCTCCATGGTCTGCAATCGATTTAATCTCTACACATCAAGGATGTACAAAACGTTATGGATTTATCTATGTTAACCGTGATGAATTTGATTTAAAAGATTTACGTCGTATCCGTAAAGATTCATTCTATTGGTATAAAAAAGTTATCGCTACAAACGGTGAAGATTTATCTTAAAAGAGCGTCAAGCTCTTTTTTTTATACAAAAAAATATTCACCTATTTTAGTGAATATTTAATGCTTGCTCGTTAACTACGATTTCTCGACTCATTTGCCCTAATTTCACAAAAATCTTGATCCATTGGGTTCTCACTTAAAGCAAGACAACGGCAATGATTTTCATCTTCAACATCAATAAAACTTTATATAAAAGAAAAGATTTGATTTGGCTTTTTACCTTGTAATAAAGCCTCTTCAATTTTTTCTTTATTCATTAATATTTTTTCTTTAAATGCAAAAGAAGATTTAGAATCATAAAGAAGTACGATTTGCTCGTCATGATAAACTCTTTTATCAACGTTTCAAATGAATGATTAATGGCATAAAGATAATTTGTTGTTTCTAAAGAATAACACATTGTTGTTTTAAAACAACCTAAATAACCTTTTTTCAATATAGAGGTCGATTTCTTCATCATCTGCGTCTTCTATAAAATCATAAATAAGATCAGGCAATTAATTTAATTCTTCTTTAAATACGATAAAATGTGTTCTTTCTTTAACAATCATTTTATTTTTTTTCATGGTCATAGATAATTAAAGCCATGACTTCTAAATCTTCATCTTCTAAATTCGTTAGACTATGACCACGACCTGATGGTGTAAAGAAATGTTCACCTGGATGTAATTTAATAATTTGTTCATGATTATCATCTAGTGTCGCAATTCCTTTTAAAACAAAATAATCTTCTCCATCCCCATGGTGCACATGGTAACCAACTGAACATCCCTTTTTAACGGTCACTTTAGCGTAAACACGGTTCATACCATGCATTTCACTCGCTTCTAAGATATGGTCAAAATGGATCGTACCTTGTCCATCAAAGAAATTTTCAACATCAATACTTTTCATACTTTTTCCTCCTACATATAATCTTTTTTCTTAACTCTTAAATGTAATATTTTAATTTTTTCTCTACTTGTTAAATTTTTCATTCGTAAATAGAAGCGATTAATATAACTTTCAATAAAAGCAATATCATGATCATGTAATACTTCACCACCATAGAAATATTTTTCAAATAAAGAGACCACGCGTTTGTATTCTCCAAAGAAGAAAAGATTGTTTTTATCACAAATCATTTGATCTGTTTGAACAGTATTCCATCCCAAACTCGCAGGAATATGGATGGCTTCTAAAATGCCAAATAACTGGCAATATAGAAAACGTGTTTTTTGTTCAATATTTAATTTTTCATATTTTCTTTGTGTGATAAGTACGTAGCATGTACGAATCATCTCTTGAATCAAAATCACTAAAGCTACAAGAATCAATACGAATAAAACAAGTGAACCGATAAACAATGGCAAATTATCTACAGATAAGAGTTGATCAATAAATGTTTTTTGTTTTGAAGGTGTAGAGGCTTTACTTGCTTCATTATCATATTGATTATCTTCAATCGCTTTTACTGTTTGACCATTTGGTTTTTCAACAAGTTTCATTAAAGAGGCATTATCATAATAAAATCCTGGTGTGACATCAATAGGTAACCAGCCTACCCCATCCATATAAACTTCAACCCAAGCATGACTATCTTGAGAAGTCAAATCTACATTTCCATCATTTGATTTAGAAACAGCACTCTCACTTAAATAATATCCTTCTACGTAACGAGCAGGTATACCAAAGCTACGATAA
>URQL01000127.1 GCA_900550005.1 uncultured Erysipelotrichaceae bacterium | reverse complement strand
GCTTCTAATGGTGAAGATTTATCAGATTAATGATAGAAAAGGTGAGAAAATCCTCACCTTTTCTATTACCTTATTATTTGTTGTTGGAAAAAGATAATGTTATAATGACAAAAAGGTGGTGGCAAAGATGGGGCTATTTAAAAAGAAAAAAACAGTTGTTGATTTAGATGAAACATTCAAACAAAAATATAAAACACTCAATGGGGTAATGCAAAATGCACAAGAAGAATTAGATTACACAATTAAAGCATCAAGTTATCAATTAGTGATTGAAAAATATAATGAATTATTAGAACTAATTGATCAAGGTGCCGATTTTGATCGTGCGCATTTTGAAACATTAAAAGCTAGTGTAGAAAAAGAATTAGAAATGATTCAAAGTTTATAAGAAGAACAAGGTGAAAGCTTTGTTTTTTTATTTTATTTTGAATTAGTCCGAAAGTCCTACTAGACTATAACTAGTCCTAAGTTCGAACTAAAGAAAGTTTTTAGGACTTTCTTTTTTTGTTGCACAGATTCGTAATATAAGGTATGATTGAAACGATTTTAAAAATGAAAGGGGATTAATATGAATACGCGAATTAAAGATATGACAGAGGGTTCACCGCTTAAATTGATTGTTACTTTTGCTATTCCTTTAATGATTGGTAATGTATTTCAACAATTTTATTCAATGGTCGATACGATTGTTGTAGGTCAAGGAGTAGGGGTTGAAGCTTTAGCGGCATTAGGGGCAGCCGATTGGATCAACTGGATGATTTTAGGAGTAGTATTAGGATTTACTCAGGGATTTTCAATTCTAATTTCACAGGTCTTTGGTGAAAATAATCAACAAAAATTAAAAAAAGTTATTGCTATGTGTTTTGTAGTTGGGATTGTAATGGCTATTTTACTTACTGTTGGTTCTTTACTTTTGATTAAACCTTTATTGATTTTATTAAATACGCCTGAAAATATTTTACAACAATCTATTTCTTATTTAACTGTTATATTTTCAGGAATTTTGGTGATTACGATCTATAATACCTTTTCAGCCATTTTAAGAGCTTTAGGAGATAGTAAAACACCATTGTATGCTATGGTGTTTGCAGCATTAGTTAATATTGGTTTAGATTTATTATTTGTGATTGGATTTAAAAAAGGCGTTGTAGGTGCAGCAATAGCGACAGTTATTGCTCAATTTAGTTCAAGTTTATTTTGCTTAAAAGCATTAAGTCGAATTGAAATCGTTCAAGTTACGAAAGAGGATTTTAAATTAGATGGTGCGATTATTTCTCGTCTATGTGAATTAGGCATTGTTACTGCTTTTCAAAATATTATTATTTCTGTTGGGGGAATGGTTGTTCAAAGTGTGGTTAATGGTTATGGCTTTATTTTTGTTGCTGGATTTACAGCTACAAATAAACTTTATGGTTTACTTGAATTAGCCGCTATTTCTTTAGGATATTCAATGGCGACTTATTCGGGTCAAAATTTAGGAGCTAAAAAATATCAAAGAATAAAAAAAGGAATGCGTACTTGTGCAATCTTATCGGTTTTAACTTCTTTTATCCTTTCAGGAGTATTGATCCCTTTTGGAAAAGTAATTTTACATTTATTTGTTTCTGGTGATCAAATGACAACATCACAAGTTCTAGATGTGGCTTATCATTATCTTTTTATCATGCTTTTGTTTTTATGGATTCTCTATTTGCTTCATGTTTTTCGTTCTTGTTTGCAAGGAATGGGAAACACGATCGTACCTATGATCTCTGGAATAGCTGAATTGACTATGAGAGTAGGCATAGCTCTCATTTTACCTCGCTTTATAGGTCAAGAAGGGATATTTTATGTGGAAATCTTTGCATGGCTTGGTGCGGTTATCATTTTAATACCAGCTTATTTTATCTTTATGAACAAATTAACAAAACCAAGCTACGATTAGAATAAGAATAACAAAACTACTAACATAGTAAAATTTTGATGGAATCATTTCACTTCCTCCTCTATGATTGCTATTGTAAATAAGATTATAATGGAAAAATCAAAAGAAATAGTAAAATAATGTGAAAGATTTATTATATAATAAACAAAGATTCTACGTGAAATCCTTTTCAAAAAATGAAAATTAAGGTATAATAAAAAAAGAGATGAGGTGAAAAAAGATGAAGGGACTTTATTATCAATTGATTTTATACCTAAATACGGCAGATGAAAAAGATACAAATTATAATATAGCTTGGTATATGGTACATAATTTTGATAAATTAGCAACAATTGGAATTAGCGATTTAGCTAAAGCTTGTTTTGTTTCACCTGCGACCATCTCACGTTTTTGCCGTACAATAGGTTATGATAATTTTGCTCATTTAAAACAAGAATGTGTTAATATCCAAGAAATGAAACATCTACCAGCTCGAGTAACTAAAATTCCAGCTGATGTAATGCTTTATGATCCTGATGAAGCAGCAAGTAATTATATTCAACAAATCAATGCTTCTTTTAATGAAATGATTGAACAATTAGATTGGGAAGCGATTGATCGTGTTTTACAATATATTCATGATGGTAAGAAAATTGTTTTCTTTGGTTCACAATTTTCTCATAGTGCAGCCATGTATTTACAAACAGATTTATTAATGTATGGAAAGTTTACTACCGCCTACATGGAATATAAAAAACAAATTGAAAGTGCAAAGCAATTGGATGAGGATTCTATTGCAATTATTATGAGTGTTAATGGAAATTTTGTGACAACTGGACAAAAACTTTTCCATTTTATTAAGAAATCAAGGTGTAAAGTGATTGTGATTACACAAAATAAAGATTTAAATATTGAAGAAGTGGCAGATGAAGTGATCTTAATAGGGGATAAAAAGTATGGTCATGTTGGAAAACATAATTTATTAACACTTGTTGAATTAATGTCTGCTCGATACAATGCTCTTTATATACAAAAATAGCAAAAATGACAAATTAAGTGATTAATTGTCATTTTTTTTATAAGGAAATGTTATAATGAAACTAAGAGAAAGGAAAAAAGAATATGAGAGAAATACATGTAAATAGGATTACAGAAGTTGTGAGTCGTTTATGTCAAGAAGCAAATTATGAATTACCACAGGATGTCTATGATGTATTTGAAAAAATGATGAAAGAGGAAACTTTTCCTAATGCTAAAAAGACATTGGAAATTCTAGCTGAAAATGCGAAAATCGCTTTAGAAAATCATTCACCAATTTGCCAAGATACAGGAATGGCTTGTGTTTTTGTCACAATGGGACAAGATGTTCATATTGTAGGAGGAAGTTTAAAGGAAGCCATTAATGACGGTGTGCGTAAAGGATATGAGCAGGGTTATCTTAGAAAAAGTGTTGTAAGTGAACCTATGTTTGATCGAATTAATACGAAAGATAATACACCAGCACTTATTTATTATGATGTCGTAGAAGGGGATTTATTTAAAATATTGGTTGCTCCTAAAGGTTTTGGTTCAGAAAATATGTGCCAAATTAAGATGCTTAAACCAAGTGATGGTGTAGAAGGAGTCAAAGATTTTGTTTTAAAAGTGGTTGAAGATGCAGGACCAAATGCATGCCCTCCTATGGTAATTGGTGTAGGAATAGGAGGATCTTTTGATAAAGTGGCTTTATTATCAAAACAAGCTATGTTAAGAAAAATAGGTAGTCACCATTTGGATGAACGCTATCATGCTTTAGAGGATGAACTTTTAGAAAAAATCAATTCAACAGGAATAGGGCCAGCAGGATATGGAGGAAAAACAACAGCATTAACTTTAAATATTGAAACTTTACCAACCCATATAGCAGGAATGCCTGTTGCGGTTAGCATTTGTTGTCATGTAGCAAGACATAAGGAGGCTATTTTATGATCAATTTAACAACTCCTCTTACAAAAGAAAAAATAAAAACATTACATGCTGGAGATCAAGTATTGCTTAATGGAACGATTTATACTGGGCGTGATGCAGCACATAAACGCTTAGTAAAACTTATTGAAGAAGGAAAAGAACTTCCTTTTGATTTAAAAGATCAAGTTATTTATTATGTAGGACCAACGCCAACGAAACCTGGTCATGTTTTTGGTAGTGGTGGCCCAACTACATCAGGACGAATGGATGCTTATGCTCCTAAGATGCTTTCTTTAGGATTACATTCGATGATTGGTAAAGGCTATCGAAGCCCAGCAGTTAAAGAAGCGATTAAACGTTATTGTGGTATTTATTTTGGTGCAATTGGTGGAGCTGGTGCGTATATAGGAAAATGTGTAAAATCTTCAACGATTGTTGCTTTTGATGATTTAGGAGCTGAAGCAATTCGTAAATTAGAAGTGATTGATTTTCCTCTAACGGTTATTATTGATTGTTATGGTGAAGATCTTTATGAAATGGGAAGATCTCAATATCTTTCTACAATTAAATAAAAAATATTCTTATCTTGCTTGTATTCATGACAAAATGTGCTAAACTGTTGGATTGAGGTGCAAGTATGAAATTAATAAATAAAATTATGGATCGAGTGATTTATTTTGTTAAAACTTATCGAAGTTTATTATTGATTAGTTTAATTACTTTGTTGTGTGTGGAATTGTTAAATCATCCAACTTTAGGTGTTTTTGATTTTATAGCTTGGATTTTTAAACACAAGCGTGTTATGTTGATGAATTATATACTTTATTGCAATGTGGCTATTTTGATTTATTTGATCATGAATCGATTAAATTGGGCGAATATTATTTTCATTACATTGCTTGTTATTATTGGAATATGTAATTATTACAAGCTATTAATGAAGGGTGAAAATGTTGTTTTATGGGATGTTTTAAATTTACAAGCTGCTGCAGGAATGATGACGGAGTTGAAAATTGAAATTGGCTGGCAAGTGATTGTAAGTGTATTGGTTTTATTGGTGGTTCTTTATCATCAATTTAAAGGCGCTCGTAAACAACAAAAAATAAGTACACGTTTTAAATATTTTGCTTTTACTTTTGTTGTTTTATCTTCACTTACTATTGGTATCATTTTTAATAATGAAGCATTAACGCGTTTAAAAATTACAAATATGGATTGGAATCAGGATAAGAATTATCGTGAAAATGGTTTTATTCTTTCGTTTTTTATGAATTTAAAAAATATTTCTGTTATCGAACCGGAAAATTATAGTGAAGAAACGGTGAATGAAATTGTTGATCGTATAGAACAAATTGAAGATCCAACACCTGTTCAAGTAGATAAACAACCTAATATTGTTGTGGTCATGAATGAGTCATTTTCGGATCTGTCCGTGTTAGGTGATTTTGAAACCAACGAGGATTACATGCCGTTTATCCACAGCTTAGAGCAGGGGGAGAAA
>URQL01000126.1 GCA_900550005.1 uncultured Erysipelotrichaceae bacterium | reverse complement strand
AATAATTTTAGTGATTAACAATATTTTCAGCTTATAAAAATAAGTAAATCTAATAAATGCATTTTATCACACTTAAATACATTCGTCCACAATTTTGATTACTTAACATCTCCTCCTATTTATGATACAGTTTATAAACATTGATTAAACAATCTAAAATTTCTTCACTCGAACATGTCAAAGGAAGCGTATATCCTTTTTCATAAAGATCTATTCTTTCTCCTTGAGCACCAATATTAAATGAAACAACAGGCAAGTCCATCATCATCATTTCTGAGGTTGTAAAAGAATAGGTTTCACTCCATATAGATGGCATAAGAAATAAATCAATATTGTATTTTTCAACTAAATCTGGAATTTCATAAACATCATATAAACCAGTTTCAATAAAATAATCACTCATCACATTTCCAAAAGAATCTCCAATCAAAACAAAGCGAACTGATTCAGACTGTCTTTGTTCAAGTAAATCGATAATTTTCTTAACAACATTCAATCCTTTATGAACCGTTAAATTACCTAATAAACCTATCGTTAAAATAGAATCATCACAAAGCTTAGGTTTACGTAAAATAATATCTTTATGAGGAATAACTTGAATTTTAGTTTCATCTATTGTCATTGCCTTTAAAAGCAAATGTCTTGAATTATTAGAAAAACAAATAACTTGATCACAATGGTTTAAAAGCATTGTGAATTGATCACGCCATTCCTTAATAGAATTACCACATATATTTTTAAACTCATTTAAGCAATAATAACACGCTTCACCATCTTGAACATCACAATAACGATCATTTTGATCAAGTAAATTAATCTTAGGACAAATACAATAAAAGTCATGTAAATAATAAACAAGCTTAACTTGTAGATTTTTTTGCTTATATTCTGTTAATAAACCAATTACTGAAAATATTCCTTCATAAGTAACAAGTTCATTTATTACTACCATTGATAATTTATCTTTACATAAAAGAAGCATAAATAATTCTAAGCTATCGAAATAAACAATTTCATGAGTATCTTTTGAAATAAACTCTACTTCAAATTGATGTACTTCCCCTTTATAAATCACTGAAATACAATTTTCTCCTTTAGAAACTAAATCATCAATATATCTTTTAGCAAAAATATCAGCACCACCACCTGAAGCATGGCGTAAAACCAAAGTAGAGTTTTCCTTAACTTTTTGTCTAATGAATTTTAAATCAAAAAAAGTAATTTCTTTTCCTCTCATTTTTGCTTCAATCGATTCCTCTTTACTAACATCCAGTTTTATTTCAATTCTTTGCTCATCTGTATTAGCTAATAATTGTATTAAAAAATAAGGATTTTCAACTCCCTGAATAAAATAAATTAATTTTAAATTCAAAGGTTGATTGCTTAAATAGGTTAAATAAAAATGGAACCCTGACCATAAATATTTTTGATCAGCATAAATATTAGCTACATCTTCACGTTTAATTGATTGAATTGGGAGTAATTTATGAAAACTTAAATCTTCACTTTCTATATCTAAATACAAATTGTTAACAGTATAGCAATTATCGCTAAGCCAGCCTTTAAAAAAGAATTGATCATTTTTTATTTGTTTAATATCATCTATCGCTCCAATAGAGTCATGTTGGTCAAAATACTCTAATAATTTATATATATCAATTTTATTTGATTTAAAAGGTGAATTTATCTTTAAAATTAAAGATAACTTTCCCAAATCATCAGTAAAGAATAATCCATGTTGATTCGTTCCTTTGATTATTTTAATAATATCTAAACTAGCTTCATCCTGAGATTGAATTTGTAACGCTTTATTTGGTTGATCTTCTATGTCTATCTTCAAAATTAGACTTCTATTCAAATTATCAATCCATATTATATTTTCATTTTCGCGCACTGAATCTATTTGAATACTTGCTTTTTTTAAAAAATTTATTTTGTTAACTTTTAATATCATTCTATTATCCTCACTAAATAGTGAATAATTTTATTCTTCCTTTTCATCATTTCCTGTAAATAAATAATAATCCTTATGCTTTATATCAAATAAATTATTGTATTGTAGTCTTTCATACAAGTTGATCATTTCATCTTCTTTTAAAGAATCCAAAGTCGTTTGATTTCCTTGAGAATCAATAACTCCAATAGCAGAAATTACTGGATATTTTAAATATAAAGTTTTTAAAAATTGATTATATTTAGGCAATTGAATATTTGCAACTTGTAAAGTCATTGTAGACAAGTAATTAATACTCATATTTTTACTTACAGAAGTATCAATTGGATAATTAGCCCACATCAAATAGGGAGTCATATATTTTCTTTGTGTTTCTTCTAATGATAAATTACTTGTATCTTTTCCATATAGCTTACTATAAAATTCATCTCCCAATCTTGGTTGATGATCACCAAATTGTATAATTAATGTTGGTTCATCGCTATCTTTATAATGATCAACTAAGTTCTTTAAAGCTTGATCAGAAGAATTAAGTGAAGAAAGATATTGTTCTACATCTTTATATTGACTTCTCTCATTTTCATCTAAATCTAATTCAACATCTTGATCAACTCCCTCAAAAAAATATCCACCATGATTTTGCATAGTCACACAAAAAACGAAATTTTTATCATGGTTTGAATTATCAAGTTGTTCTATTACTTTAGAATAAGTAAATTGATCACTAGGATATACGCGTACATAATCTTTAGGTTGCAACTCATAATCGTCTAAAAAATATTTTTCATCAAAACCTAAAATATCATATGTTTTTTCACGATTATAACCTGATTTCCAATAAGTATGAATTGCTGTAGAATAATAGCCATTATTTTTTAAAATATCTACTAAAGAAGTAATACCATTTTTCATATACATCGTATAAGTCATTGCCCCATTAGGAAGTAACCCAATACTGTCTCCCGTAAGATATTCAAACTCTGAATTAGCTGTTGCTCCACCATAAATAGAAGAATACACATAACCTTTAATTGCATCTAACGAATGATAATAGGATAAATAATCAACATTCGTTCGAAAATCACCGACAACACTTAAATCACTAAAACTTTCATTCATAATCACAATGATATTCTTAACTTCTGTATCACTAATTGAATTATACATATTTTCTGAAGGAACAACTTTATCAAGATCATTTTCTAATATAGCAGAATTATAATTTGTTGGCTTTTTTATTGTCATATAAGAACTATTATCCATTAACGATAACGCAACTCCATTACGTTTAAAAGCACCAGCTTGATCCCAAACATCTACTGTTATTCCATATTTAGCTAAAATTGGCTTACTAAAATACAAAGAATGAACACAAACAATTAAAACAATAGCGAGTAAATTGTTTCTTCCAAATGGACGAATTTTCTTTACATTACTAAGATGAAAAATAATCATCATTAAAGCAAAATACAAAATGGATAATACAATAAATATAATTTGATCTACATTTAAGCTAAATTTATACTCTCCTGCAACATTCATTGCCGTACGAATAGAATAAATATCAAAAGGTAAAATAGGATTACCACGGAATTGTTGCACAAATGAATTAATTAAGGCATAAATCATAAAAAAACTAAAACCAATATAACTGGCAATATGTACCCTTCTAACTAGTGTTAAGAAAATAAAATAAACCATATAATAAATAATTAGATTCATAAAGAATTGAATAACATTAAAGCGAAAAATATTAATATTTTCATTTAAAAATTCTAATAATGCAAAAGAAACAAGTGGTGAAATAATGTATAAGCAATAAGGCACAATTTGTTCCTTGTCAATTTTAAAATAATTAATAATTTTTTTCTTCATTTTTTATATTCTTCCTTCCTTATAGACAACATTATTACACAATTATTGTTTTTTTTTCAATACATTTGATTATCTTTCTTAAGATTTAATTAATATAACATAAAAAAAAGATACTTCATATTTAAAGTATCTTTCTAAAATTATTTATATTTTTCTATCAAAGCACTATTAACACAAGCCGGAACAAGTTCACTTACATCATGTTTAAGCGAAGCAATTTCTTTAACTGAAGAAGAAGAAATAAAAGATTGATGTGATTTTGTCATTAAAAACACCATTTCTATTTGATCATCTAAAAATTGATTAGAAAAAGCCATTTGCAATTCATATTCAAAATCCGTTGTTGCTCTTAAGCCTCTTACCAAAACAGTTGCTCCCACTTTTTTCGCATATTCAACAGCAAGTAAGTCGCTTGAATCAACAACAACATTACTAAATTCTTTTGTAGCTTCGCGAATAAAATCAAGACGCTCTTCTAAAGTAAATAATTTCTTTTTGGCTTGATTTTCAAAAATAGTGACATAAAGCACATCGTATAGACGACTTGCTCTTTTTATAATATCTAAATGTCCATTCGTAATTGGATCAAAAGTTCCAGCATAAACTCCTACTGTATGTTTTTTCATTTCTTTATTCCTCAAATTCATAGATATGTAACGATGTAATACCATACGTTACAATCTTCTTTCTTTTTAATTTTTGATATACTTCTTCAAAATGTTCCTCTTTTAAATCTTCACATACCACGACACATCCCCCATTCAACAAATTCATTTCTTGCATTTGTGTAAGTAATGGTTGAATAATTTGTTTACCATATGGAGGATCAAGTAAAACCAAATCAAATTTAATTTGATCTTCAACAAATTTTAGTATTGCCTTTTTATAATCTGCTTTTAAAACATGAATATCTTCGTCCATTTTTAAATTTGCAACATTACTTTTTATAATGGAGTAAGCCTGATAATTTTTATCTACACTGTAAAGATGCTCCATTCCTCGACTTATTGCTTCAATTCCAAGTCCACCTGATCCAGCAAATAAATCTAAACAATAACCCCCATCAAAATAAGGACCAATAATATTAAATAAGTTTTCTTTATTTTTATCCGTTGTTGGTCTTGTCGAAGAAGATTTAATCGTTTGTAAAATTCGACTACGATATTTTCCAGCTATAACACGCATATCATCACCTACCTTAATTGAAATGGACTCATATTTAAATCATCACTTATTCCTGAAAAAATAAGTTTTGTGATTTCATCAAGTTGATCATTTAATAAATGTAAATTAGAATAGTAATTTTTTATATATGAAGAAGCATTCATTTCTAATTTTACCGATTTCAATTTTTCTTTAACATTTGCAGTATCAATATAGTCTTCATATTTTTTCATTTGTTCGTATTCATTCAAAACTTCACGATAGCGTTGAATTAAATCTTTTTCATAATCGAGTTGTTTTTCACTTTCTTTAAAATTAAGATAATAAGGTTGTTTTTTTATTTCTTCAATTAATTGATCCATTATTTTTTCCATCTTCGACCTCACATCATCATTTCCATCATTTGTAA
>URQL01000125.1 GCA_900550005.1 uncultured Erysipelotrichaceae bacterium | reverse complement strand
TTTTCAAAAGTGTTAGCAAATCTTCAAAAATCTGCTGATATTTTTTCAAAACAAAAAAAATGTTAGCAAACTCTTCTATTCAAATAGTCATAAAAATATCGAATTACAAATTCTGAAAATCGAAAGAAATTGCAAAGTATAAATTAAATATGTTCTTATTCGACAGGTTATAAGCTCAAAAATAAAAGAAGCTGAAAGCCTCGATAAATCAAGGCTTTCAGCGTTGTTTGCTGGCGTCCCTGATAGGAGTCGAACCTACGCTAACCGGCCTTAGGAGGGCCGTGCTCTATCCACTGAGCTACAGAGACTTATTGCTTATTTATAATAGCATAAATAAGCAAAAAATGGAAGTATCTTAACATCAAGTGTCTTAATATCAAGCTTTTAAATAGGAAGAGTTGGTTACTTTTTTAGTATTGAAATGTTAAAAATTGATAGGGATTAGGTGCAACAAGTGCATTGAATTTAATGGAAAATAGAATATCATTGAGAATTAAATAGGATACTTTCCTTTTATTAAAAAATAGTATTTTTAACTCTTGTAAAAGGAAATAAAATGCGATAAATTAAGTTTAAAGAAATATGTTAGCGTTAGCTAATTCAATTGAAAAGATTGTAGAAAAGAGGCTTTTTATATGAAAATTTTAGTTTATGGTGCAGGAGTATTAGGATGTAATTTAGCAAGAGATTTTTATTGTGCTAAAAAAGAAGTAACTTTATTAGCAAGAGGAAAATGGGCTGAAGAAATTCAAAAGAACGGATTGAGAATTAAAGATAAATTTTCTCCACGTTTATCAGTAAGTCCAATTCCTGTTATAACAAAGCTTGAACCTGAAGATGAATACGATGTTATTTTTGTTGTGGTACGTTATACACAAATCAATTCAATTATAGAGATACTTAAAATGAATAAATCAAAAAATATCGTTTTTGTAGGAAACAATGTACGTGCTTTAGAAATAGCATCCCTTTTATCGGATAAAAATATTTTATTTGGTTTTGCTAGTTCAGCAGGACACCGTGAAACTGATCGAGTGGTTTCAATTGACCTTAAAAAGATGACGATTGGACCTATTGCAAATATTTCTTCTAATCAACAATTAATACAACAAATATTTAAAGATACAAAATATAAAATAACATATGAACCCAATATGAATGATTATCTTCTTTGTCACGTGGCATTTGTCCTTCCTGTAGCCTTTGCTTGCTATAAATGTGATGGAAATTTAAAAAAATTAAAAGGAAATACAGCTTATTTAAATAAACTTATCGAAGCGAATATTGAAGGATATCGAGCATTAAAAAACGTTGGACATGAAATCTTACCAAAAGAAGATCAAAAATTTGAAGGAGCAGCTTATAAAAAGACAGTTTTACGTTTTTTTAAGCTCATGTGCGCAACAAATTTAGGAAAAATTTGTGCATCAGACCATGCAATGAATGCGGTGGATGAAATGAGTGCCTTAAATCGCGATTTGAAACAACTCTTTGATAAAAATAATGCAAACTATCCTGTATGGTTAGAACTAGAAAAGGATGCTAATAAGTATTTAAAATAAAACTTCACTTTCTAGGCAATAAATTATTTAGAATATTTCATTTTTCATATTAATAAAAAGACAGCTGTTAGATACTATAAAAGTGATAATGTTTTGATTAATTACAACGATATTTAGCTATTAAATATAGATGTTAGAAAACAATCAAATACATTTAATATGTCAAAAAAAGAGAATCCTGGTACTCATTAAATATTAGAATTCTCTTTTTTAGGTTGAAAATAATTTATATTATTTATTGCTAATTATTTATTTTCCATGTACCTGATCTATTAGAACCAATTCGCTCTATTGTTCTATCTTTTTGTAAGTGTTTGATTGCACGTGTTATTGTTGGACGACTAACTTTTAATAAATTTACAAGTGATGCGATTGTTATAGGACAATCATTTTTCATATATAAGATAATTTTCACATTTAAAGTATCATCTATAGTATCATAATTTAAATTGGGCATAATAACAGTAAATTGGTATCTATCTAATCTAAAATAAGGCTTTTTTTCTTCACTGTAATTGATTTGAAATGAATAGTTATCTAAAATTTTAGCAAAACCACTACCTTTACGTTACATATAACCTAATCGATTTATGGAAAACTAATAATAGTAATAAAGGATAATTTGATTTCTATTTATGTTTTTTGTAATGTTGAATTGAAGTTTTAATTAATAGTATAGACTAATTGTATATTTGATTTATAATAAGTATAGAAATACAACTTATATATAGAAAATTTATATGAAATAATATAAAAAGAAAGTAGGAAATTATATGGCGGTTTGGATAGATTTAACAAATCAACGATTTGGAACATTAATTGTAAAAAAATATCTTGGAAAAAGTAAATGGCAATGTGAATGTTTAAAATGTGGTAATACTGTGGAGGCTATGACTTCAACATTACATAAGCTTGTTGGATCAAATCATGATGGATGTAAGCATGTTAAACCCGTCGAAATTGGAAATAAATATGGATATCTTACAGTGATAAGTGCGGCTGATGATTATATTAAGCCTAAATCAGGTTATCATGAAAGACAATGGTTATGTAAGTGCCAATGTGGATGAAAAAAAATCATTTTGGAAGATAATTTAAAATCTTTAAAATCAACAAGTTGCGGTAAATGTTCTAATAGAATTAGTATTCCTGAAAAAACTATTCATTATTATTTATCAAAATATTTTAAAGATATACAAGAAAATTATCGTCCTAAATTTCTTAATGGCAAAGAAATCGATTTATATATTCCATCTTTATCAGTAGGAATTGAATATGATGGTGAGCGTTGGCATAAAGATTTGAATTTAGATTTAAAAAAAGATAAAATTTGTTATGAGAATGGTATTACATTAATACGAATTAGAGAACCTAAATGCCCTATTTCTGACCAATTTAAATATTCAATAATTACACCAAAACCAACAACTAATGCTACACATATGACAATTCCTATTAAAGAGTTAATTCATATTTTAAATATTAATTTTGATGCTGGTATTAATTGTAATGTGAATTGTCTTAGAGATAATGCTGATATATGTAAAACTATCATTTCAACTAGAGGTTTTCATTCATTGAACATTGAATTTCCTGAGATTGCAAAAGAATGGGATTTTGAAAAAAATAGTCCTTTAACTCCGGATGATGTATCAGCTCATTTTGGAAAAAAAGCTTGGCGGATTTGTCCTAAAGGACATAGTTATAGCTCAGTAATAGCTTCACGAACTGGAAATGATAAATGTGGATGTCCAATTTGTAGTAATAGAGGAATGGCTATTTATTCACAGGGGCAATATATAGGTGAACATTCATTGTTAAAATTAATCCGGAAATTGCTCAAGAATTTGATGTTGAAAAAAACGGAATGTCTCCTAGTGAAATACCTATAGCAAGTAATAAAAAAGTATGGTGGAAATGTAAAATATGTGGATATGAGTGGCAAGCAAAAGTTAATAATAGGACATCTTCATTACATACAGGTTGTCCAAATTGTGCTAAAAATTTAAATAAGAATTGGTTAATCAGGCGAAGCAATATTGCGAATAGTAGTAATAATTTATTAAATAAATTCCCTGAATTATGTAGGGAATGGGATTATGAAAAGAATACTATTTTGCCAAAAGAGGTTACAAGTGGAAGTGGTATAAGGGTATGGTGGAAATGTCCCAAAGGACATTCATATCTAGCAAGTATTTCACATAGAACGTCAAAAAAGCCAACAAATTGTCCGTATTGTAACAATCCTAATATGAATAGAAAAGTTGTGCAGTATGCGTTGTCAGGTGAAAAAATTAAGGTATGGAATAATGCTAAAGAAGCCGCACAATTTTTTAAAATCGAAACCTATGCAATTACTAGATGTTGTAAAGGGGAAAGAAATAAAGTATGTGGTTATATTTGGAAGTATTATGATAATCAAGACTAAATTATTGCATGTGTGTATATTTTTTCTTTGTTTTCTAAATTTATATGTTTATATTATGCTGATTAAAATTAAATAAAAATACGTTGCTATTTTGAAGAGCTTTTATAACCTTTAAAGTTGTACTACGATTTATTTTAAGGATGTTAGATATTTGAGTTACTGTTATATTTGGATTTTTTTCTATAAGTGCGATAATGTTTAAACTATCATCAGCAAGACTAACGATATTGGTGCCATTTACAGTATCACTATAATTTAAATTTGGCATGATCACAGTAAATTGATGATAAATGTAAGAAATATACTTGATTTTTTACTTTAATTTTAATAAAATTATAAATTTTTTTGACAGAGATAAGAACACAACTTTTGTCGGGAGGGTTCTTATCTTTTTTTATAGAAATTTATAAATTTTTAGTTGATAAATTATTTATTTTTGAATATAATAAATACGTAAATGGCACTCGGTGCGGAAGAAAACTCACGATTATTCGTGAGTTTTTTCTATACTTAATGATTTGATTATTTTTATGTATTTTTTTCTGTCCGAAATTTTTCTTAATTCATGTAATTTAGGATTATAAAATCTGATGAGTATTTCAAGACTATTACAGTGCATAACACAGTTTCTAATTGAAACTAAGCAAAATACTTTTTCTATAAAATCAGGGACCTTATCAACATTAAATGTCATTTGAAAATTTTTTAAATCTTTAATTATTTTATTTTGAATTGTATTATCAAGGCATGTGAATATTGTTAATATATTTCCAAGAGACATTCTATCGAAAAAGCAATAAATATCTGCATATTTGAATATGTCTTTTTTTAAAGAATCTAAATGATCATTCATATGTGAAATTCTTTTTTTATTATATTTAGATTTTAAAAATGAAAATTTAAGCTTCAAGGTGTCAAGAAAATGTTCTAGAGAATTTGAGTCATTTAATTTATATGTAGTGAGAATATAATAAGCTACTATGGTTTTAAAATGAATTTCAAAATCTAAAATATTAGTTATAATAATTGGATAGTATTTTCTTTCGTTGATAAAAAAATTATAATATTCGCTGAATTCTACATTTTTTTCATATATATGACTTCCATTAATTTTTTCAACTTCTTTTTTTCCATTTAATTTTGCAAATTTATGTTTGAATGGTGTAATCACATTAATGTAATTATATTCTAATAATTTATCTCCTGCCGAATCTCGGTTCATTTCGTTAAATTGCACTCTTTTATTCTTGTTTAAATGATCTAATTGTTCAAATATTGTTTTAGCTGGTTTGTATTGTTGAAAGTTTTCATTATTCATGTTATCACCTCATTTATGTTAATATTATTATATCTAATTTATGACTTAAAACCAATGTAAATTTTGTAGGAAATTTATTATTACTTTAAATAAATGAAGTATTTGATGTAGTTAATGTATTTATTAA
>URQL01000124.1 GCA_900550005.1 uncultured Erysipelotrichaceae bacterium | reverse complement strand
GCATATGTAAGTGAAAAAGATTATGATGTTGATCTACCTTTAATATTAGTTAAAGATAGTTTAAAAGCTATGGCTGTTCTTGCGGATTGTTTTTATGGTCATCCAAGTCATGATCTAAATATGATTGGGATTACGGGAACAAAAGGAAAAACATCTTCGCTTTACTTTTTAAAAAGTATTTTAGAAGCTTACACTTATCCTGGTGATTTAGCTTATATGGGAACAGTAGAAATTTATAATGGTCATGAAGTGGTTCCATCTTTACTTACAACACCAGAATCTTTGACTTTACATGAAATTTTTCATGATGTTAAAGAATATGGAAAGAAAAATGTTGTTATGGAAGTATCTTCGCAAGCCTTAAAATACGATCGTGTTTATGGAATTGATTATAATTATGGTATATTCCTTAATATTTCAAATGATCATATCAGTGATGTAGAACATCCTACTTTTGAAGATTATTTGCAAAGTAAATTAAAAATCTTTGATCATTCTAAAGTAGGGATCATCAATGAAGAATTAGTTCATTATTTACCAGATCATTTAAAAAATCAAGTCCAAACCTTTTCTATTAGTAAACCAGCTACAATCCAAGCTGTTGACATTGAACTAAGTCCAGATGGTTCTAAATTTAATGCATTCTATCAAAACAAAAAATACCCGATGCACTTAGCTGTTCCAGGGTTATTTAATGTAGAAAATGCCTTATCTGTCATTTTAGTTGCAATCGATATGGGAATCCCTTTTGATGTGATTAATCAAGGACTTTCTAAAGCATTTGTTCCAGGACGTATGTTACAAATTAAACATCCTACTTTGCCAATTGTAAGTATTATTGATTATGCTCATAATGATGCAAGTTTTACTAAAATTTTTGAGTATGCTAAAACGTTTTATGGGGATTATCATATTAAAGCGATTTTTGGATGTCCAGGCGATAAAGCTTTTAATCGTCGTCACGAACTTGGTTCAGTAGCAAATCAGTTTGCTGATGAAATTTACCTTGTTCCAGATGATCCGGGACATGAACCGGTAAGTCAAATCAATAAGCAAATTCAAGAAGTGATTACTAAACCTTGTTTTCACTTTGAAGATCGTGTACAAGGGATTCATCAGGCATTTGATGATATTAAAGAACCTACTGTTTTAATGATTTTAGGTAAAGGTATCGAAGCGACACAAAAAGTTAATGGTGGTGTCGTTCCTTATGAAAACGATCAAGTTGTTTGTGAACAATGTATGCAAGAAAAAGTGATAATCAATCATTAAGATTCTCGGTAAATTACCGAGAATTTTCTTTTTCTAGCAATACTGTATAAAATTTGATAGAATACCTGTTAGGGGTGAGTTTATGAAAAATAAAAATAAAGGAATTTTATGCATCCTTAGCGCAGCGTTTTTCTTTGCTTTAATGAGTGCTTTTATACGTTTAGCAGGAGATGTTCCTTCTATACAAAAAAGTTTTTTTAGAAATTTAGTTGCTTTAATGTTTGCGTTTATCGTTTTAATTCGTAGTGAAGATAAGTTTAAATTTAATAAGACTAATTTACCTTTTTTACTTATACGTTCGATATGTGGAACGATTGGGATATTAGGTAACTTTTATGCGGTAGATCATTTATTACTTGCTGATGCAAGTATGCTTAATAAATTGTCACCATTTTTCGCTATTATCTTTTCTCTTATTTTTTTAAAAGAGAAAGCAAGTGTATTACAGTGGTGTTCGATTGTGATTGCTTTTTTAGGAAGTTTATTGATTATTAAACCAAGTTTTTCTAATCCGGATTTGATCCCTTCTTTAATTGGTGTTGTTGGAGCGATGGGAGCCGGCTTGGCTTATACAACTGTACGTTATTTAGGAATGCGTAAAGAAAGAGGTCCATTTATTGTCTTTTTCTTTTCAACATTTTCTTGTCTAGTTGTTTTACCTTATGTTGTAATGAATTATCATCCAATGACTTTAGCACAACTTGGTTGTTTATTGTTAGCAGGATTAGCAGCAGCTGGTGGACAATTCTCTGTTACTACGGCCTATACTTATGCTCCAGCTAAGGAATTATCTGTTTATGATTATTCACAAATCGTTTTTTCTGCTTTATTTGGATGGTCATTCTTTGGTCAAATCCCAGATCAATATAGTGTTTTAGGGTATTTGATTATATTTGGTGTATCGTTATTTATGTTTATGCGTAATAATAAAAAAATCTAGGGGAAAGTTTCTCCTAGATTTTTATTTTCATTTTTTGATGGTCGATACCTGCATCTTGAAAAATAGGGCCATAAGCTTCAAAGCCTAATGATTTATAAAATGGAATAGTATGGACTTGAATATTAAGATAGAATTCACCTTTGATATCATTTAAAACATAGTTTAATAGCTTTTTACCAATGCCACTTTTACGATATTTTTTTAAAACACAAACATGACCTAGGTGAGTTGCATTCTTTTTGACAATTGCGCGACAAGCAGTAATAGTTTTTTGATCTTCAATAGCAAGATAGTGTAAACAAGTTTGATCGATTTGAATACGACTTGGAACATGTTATTCATCATTAAAGACAAGACCACGTACTTCCATACACATAAAGAAATCTTTTTGTGATGAGGCTTTTTTAAATTCAATCATCTTATAATGTTTTGTCTTTGATTTGTTGTTCTAATAGGTTGATGAAATCATTTAATGAAACTGTTGTTTGTTCTTGTTTACCAAACATACGGTAAGTAACAGTGCCTTCATCACGTTCATTATTACCTAAAACAAGTTGGTAAGGGACTTTATTTAATTGTGCTTCACGGATACGGTATCCTAATTTTTCATCACGAGCATCTAGTTCACTACGAATATTATGATCTACTAATAATTGATGTACTTTTTTAGCGTAATCTAAATGATATTCATTGTTAACAGGAATAACTTTAACTTGTGTAGGAGATAGCCATAATGGGAATGCACCTTTAGTTTCTTCAATTAAGAAGGCAGTGAAACGATCGAATGTTCCAAAAATAGCACGGTGTAAAACAACAGGTGTTTGTTTAGATCCATCACGATCAACATAAGTTAATTCAAATCTTCTTGGAAGTAAGAAGTCTAATTGACAAGTTGATAAAGTAACTTCTGGACCAACTGCAGGTTTTACTTCAACGTCTAATTTAGGACCATAGAAAGCAGCTTCTCCTTCAGCTTCGAAGTAATCTACACCTAATTCATTTAATACTTCACGTAATTTAGATTCTGCTTCATTCCACATTTGATCATCATCAAAATATTTTTCTTTATCGTTTTTATCACGTAAAGATAATCTGAATTTATAATCTTTAATACCAAAATCTTTATAAACATCAAGAATTAAACTCACAACACGTTTAAATTCTTCACCGATTTGATCAGGTGTAACGAATAAGTGAGCATCATTTTGACACATACAACGGACTCTTTCTAATCCTTTTACAGCGCCACTTGCTTCGTATCTAAAGTCAGTGGCAAATTCACCGATACGGATTGGTAAATCACGATAAGAGTGAGGTTGTGATTTGTAAACTAACATGTGATGTGGGCAGTTCATAGGACGAAGTACAAATTGTTCGTCATCTACTTCCATCATTGGGAACATATTTTCTTGGTAGTGATCCCAGTGACCGGATGTTTTATATAAATCAACAGTTCCAACACAAGGTGTATAGACATGTTCATAACCTAGAGCACGTTCTTTTTTATAAATGTAATTTTCTAATTCATGTCTTACAAAAGCCCCATTTGGTAACCATAGTGGCATACCTGCTCCAACAAGAGGGTGTGTTGTAAATAATTTTAAATCTTTACCGATTTTACGGTGATCACGTTGTTTTGCTTCTTCTAATAAATGAAGATGTTCTTCTAATTCTTCTGCTGTTGGGAAACAAACCCCATAAATTCTTTGAAGAACTTTATTATTTTTATCCCCTTTCCAATAAGCACCAGAGTGTTTGATCAATTTGAAATTCTTACATAATTTAACTGTTTCTACGTGAGGACCACGACATAAATCAACGAAATCTCCTTGACGGTAGCAAGTGATATGTCCATCTTCTAAGTTAGAAATTAAATCAATTTTGTAAGGATCATCTTTAAACATTTCTAAAGCTTCTGCTTTAGAGATTTCTTCTCTTATAATACGTTTTCCATCTTTACAAATTTTTTTCATTTCTTTTTCAATTTTTGGTAGGTCTTCATTAGAAATGACTTCATCTCCTAAGTCGATATCATAGTAAAAACCTTCACTTACAACAGGTCCTACCCAAAATTTAGCTTGTGGGTAAAGATGTTTTACAGCTTGAGCTAATACGTGAGCACATGAATGGTTTAATGTATTTAGTGCTTCATCATTTAAAAAATCTTGCATATTTTTATCCTCCTTTTATTAATAAAAAGAGATTTCATCCTAAGGACGAAATCTCGTGGTACCACCTTAATTTATCATTAAATAATGACCTCTGAGTCTTAACGCGACTACACGACAATCTCTTTCGAGTGTAACTATTAGGGAGTATTTATTTATTTGTTTAAAGATTTTCACCAACCATCTTCTCTCTAAAAAACATATGTAAACAAACATGTCCTAAATCATCGTTTCTGCCGTTATTTTACAACATCTTACTATTTTGTCAAGTCATCTCATAAGAATAAGTGATATTCTTTTTTTTACGGTGTATAATCTTTAACAAAGATAAGAAAATGAAATTGACAAATAAAAAATAACGATGTTATAATAACAGTGTTATTTAATGACGGAGGAACTATGAGGCAAGAATCAAAAGGAGTGACAGAAGCACTTTTAGAAAGTGCAATAAAAGAATTTTTAAAAGAAGGGTTTATGAAAGCAAGGTAAGTACCAATTCAATCTATACCTGTTTTAAAGATAAAGAAGGTCTATTTAATGCAATTGTTGAAGAAAGTGCTAAAGGATTGATTGATCTTTATTTAAAACCTATTGTTCAATCCTTTGATGATTTTGACTTTTCAATGATTGAAGAAGCGGGAGATATGGGAACCTATGCTGTTTTAGAATACATTTACCAACACTTCATAGAATTTAAGTTGATATTTTGTTGTTTGGCTGGAACAAAATACGAACATTTTCTAGATGAGTTAGGAGAAATTGAAGAATCCTATTATAAAAATTTGGTTAGACGTTTTTCTAATCCTTCACATGAAGAAACAATAAGAAAAAATACGATAATTAAAGGCTTATTTGAAGTATAAATAGGTTTGAATTGTTTATTTTTACGCCTGATTTACGCCCAAATTTAAAAAGTAGAAAATTGACTTGTAAAATGGTAGGCAGAATTGTATGCCATTTTTTTAAAATAATAGGTTATAATGAGTGTATAGAAAAAAGGTGAAAAAATGGAAAAAAATCTAGATACTAATATGTATGTTTATTTTGGTTCTGAGCATTATGATAGAGAACTAT